>DATIQI010000093.1:0-5020 GCA_035470985.1 Acidobacteriota bacterium | reverse complement strand
ATGCCCCGTAGGTAGAGGAGCCGGACCATCACCTCGTCGAGCACCGTCGCCACCAGGCCGCCGTGGACGATGTCCTTGAAGCCCTGATGCTCCTTCCGCGGCGTCCAGAGCGTCCGCATCCGCCCCTCGGACGTCTCCTCGAACGTGAGCTTCAGCCCGATCGGGTTCTCGGGTCCGCAGCAGAAACAGTAGGCGTCGTCGTCGAGGACGATCTCGCTCATGGCGTCGTTCTCCCTCCCGCTCGGCCGCCGGTCGTGGCGCTCTAGGAGCGCTTCCGCTTCTTCCCGCCGCTCTTGTCGTGGCCGTTGCCGGAGGGCCCGTGCGCGCCCGCCACCGCGTGGCCGCGTCCCGACGCGCGACGCGGACGCGGCGCCGGGAAGCCCTCCCGCTCCCAGCGAACCACGAGATCCTCCAGGACGTCGCCGCAGTGCTCCACGACCCGGCCCCAGAAGAGCCGCGCCTTCTTCGTGTCGATCACGGGGTCGCTCCGCCGGCCGCCGTAGTAGAGGAGCGAGCCGGGCGTCGGGAACCCGATCAGGGATCCGCGAAACTCGAACGCGAGCGACGGATCCCACCGGTCCGGGAAGACCTGGTCGGGCGCGATCGCCTGCATCGCGGCGGTTTCGTCCACGCCGGCGTGCCCGCCCGGAACTCCGTAGACCTCCTCGGCGATCGCCTGGCACTCGGTCCACCAGGCGAACGTCGCCACGAACGCGCCGGTCTCCTCGTGCACCTTCCGGATCGCGTCGAGGATGGCGGGGTTGTTTCCGCCGTGGCCGTTCATGACGATCAGGTTCCGGAAGCCCTGGTGCGTGAAGGTGGTCAGGACCGCGGCCAGGTACTCCGTGAAGGCCGTGGACTTCACGTGCGTCCCCCCCGGAAGGGCGCCCAATCCGGTCGTGACGCCGTACGGGATCGTGGGCGCCACGAAGGCGTTCAAGCGCGGCGCCAGTTCCTCCGCGAGCCGGGCCGGGATCTCGTTGTCCGTGCCGAGGCTCGTGATGCCGTGAGCCTCGAGCGTGCCGGTCGGAACGAGGACGGTCGCGATCGGCTCCGGGACCCACTCCGCGAACTCCATCCAATTGAGGCGCGAGAGTCGGCGCTCGGCCGGCGAATCGTGTCGTGGAGGGGTCATCGGAGTCCTTTCGGCAGGGGAAGTCTCGGAGCGTGCGCTGGGATCATCATACACGCTCCGGATGCCGTCAGTTCACGATGGCGATGCGCCCCGTAGCGACCCCTTCGTCCGACTCGATCCGGTAGAAGTAGACGCCGGATCCCAGGCGTGCGCCGTCGTCGCCCCGCCCATCCACCGGCACGTCATGGTATCCGGCGCCCGAGACCGCTCCATCGAGGAGCGTCCGAACGAGTCTCCCGGCGAGGTCGAAGAGACGCACGCGGACGCGGCCCTGACGCTCGACCTTGAAGGTCATGACTCCGGCCGGATTCAGCGGATTGGGGCTCACCGACGCGGCCAGCGCCCCTCCCGAAACGACGACCTCCATCTCGAGCGTCGCGTGGAAGCGACCCCCGGTGAGGAGGTCTCCTTCGATGGCGACGCCGACCACGTGCCTCCCGCCGGTGAGGCCGTCGAAGAGGCGCCGGAGGTCCTGCTTCGCGAAGCAGGCGGTGATCTCGTCGATCCCGTCGCGGTCCCGATCCGAACCGATCGCGGTCTTCCCCGGAACCGCGAGAATCCGGTCCACGCTGCCGGTTCCGACCGAGACCATGGCGACGGTCGCCAGGTCCACGTTGGTGTTCGCGTAGGCGCCTCGCACCGGTTCGACCTGGACGCAGGTCGCCGACTTGCCCGACTGGAGGCGGATCGTCCGATTGGCCGCGTCGAGGGAGGCGTCCGCGGCGAAGACGTCCTGGATCGTGGCGGTGGTGGACGCGGCATGCGCGCCCTCGCCGTCGGAGACGCGGAGCGTCACCGTGAAGACTCCGCCGAGCTCGTACGCATGGGCCGGAGTCGGTCCGGTCGCGAAGAAGCCGTCCCCGAACGACCATTCGAACGAGAGGGGATCCCCGTCCGGATCGGACGAAGCCGTGCCGTCGAACGCGAGGAACGCGTTGATGACCCCGGCATAGGGTCCGCCGGTCGAAGCCGTCGGAGCGCGGTTGACGTCGTCCACCGCAATCGTGACCGTCTTCGGCGCGGCATGCACGCCGCTCGCGTCCCGCCCCGTAAAGGTCACTTCGTAGGTCCCGGCCTGACCGAATCCCGGCGTCCAGGCGAACGAACCGGTGTTGTCCCCCTGGTCGATGAAGAGCGCGCCGGCGGGACGGCCCTGGATCCCGAGTGAGACGTGCTCCCCCTCGGGATCGGCGGCCGAGACGCCGAACGAGATCCCCACGCCCTCCGCGCCGAAGACGGCGGCGGGAGCCGCGAGGATCGGAGGCCGGTTGACGCTCTCGAGCCCGACCACGTACGCGCGCCCCTCCTCGCCGAACGCCGTGTCGTAGTAGTAGGCGCCGACGGCAAGCTCCGCGGCGCCGTCGCCGGTCACGTCGCCGAGCCCCGCGACGGTCTGGCCGAGGAGATCCCCGGGTCGCTCCCCCGTCAGGATCAGGTCGGGAGTGGGATCGGTCACGGCCCCGCCGAAGTAGACGAAGGCGCGGCCCGCGTCCAGGCCCCCGGCCGGATGCCTCCAGGCGCCGACCAGGACGTCCCCGTAGCCGTCTCCGTTCAGGTCGCCAAGGGAGGCGACTTCGGAGCCGAACTCGGCCCCGGCGGCGTCGCTGGTGAAGACCGCGTCGGGCGTCGCGTCGGGCGCGCTCCCACCGTGGTAGATGTAGGCGCGGCCCGCCCTGTACCCGCCGGAGGCGTTGAAGTTCGCGCCCACGAGAAGATCGGCGAATCCGTCCGCGTTCACGTTTCCTGCCGGCGCGACCCCGTGGCCGAACTGATCGCCGGCGGTCTCGCCGGTCAGGATCCAGTCGGGGCCGGGGTCCGGGAGAACCCCGCCGAAGTAGACGTACACGCGCCCGGCATTCGGCCCCCCCGCGTCGTTTCCATGCGCTCCGACGGCGACATCGTCGAATCCGTCGCCGTTCACGTCGCCTATGGCGCCCACGTCGAACCCGAATCGGTCCTCGGCCGCGGCCCCGGTGAGGACGACGTCCGCGGTCTGGTCCGCCGCGGGTCCGCCGAAGTAGACGTAGGCGCGCCCCGCGCTGGAGCCGCCGCTGTCGTTCGTATGAGCGCCCACGATCACGTCGTCGTATCCGTCGCCGTTGACGTCTCCCGCGCCCGAGACCGAGACCCCGAAGTTGTCGTAGGGCGCCGCTCCGGTGAAGAGCCGGTCCGGAATCGCGTCCATGTTCGGGCCGCCGAAATAGAGGTAGGCGCGCCCCGCGTCCGTGCCGCCGGCGTCGTTCAGCCATGCGCCGACGATGAAGTCGCCGTATCCGTCGCCGTTGAAGTCTCCCGCGCCGGCGCACGTCGTCCCGAAATTGTCGCGAAACGCCTCGCCGTTCAGGAGGAGGTCCGGTTGGTCGTCCATGGGCGTGCCGCCGAGGAAGAGGTATGCCCGCCCGGCGTCGCCGGCGATCCCGTTGCTCGCCCAGGCCGTCACGAGGAGATCGTTGAGCCCGTCGCCGTTCACGTCGCCCACGCCGGCGACGCTCTTTCCGAATTGGTCGCCGCCCGCCTCGCCGATCGGGGCGATGACGATCCTGCCCGCACCGAGGAGCGAGGTCGGGACCGTCGTGCCCGCCCCCGATGCCTGGACCGTGAAGGGGTCGTTCGCTCCATTGCTGTGGAACGTGAGGGTCGCGGCCGAAGGGACGGCCGCGGAAGGAGCGAACCGCACGGAGACGGTGCTTTGCCCTGCGGGCGGGACCGTGAACGGCATCGCCGTCGTGGACGCGTACTGGGGGTCGCTGCTCGTCACGTCGGTCACGGTGAGGTTCTGGTCGCCGGCATTGGTGACGGTGTAGGTGCGGGAGGCCGTCTGGCCCAGGGGGACGGTCCCAAAGTCGTGCGTCGCGGGCGAAATGTGGATCCATGGGGCGCTGATCACGGCGGCGCGCGACGCGGCGGCCGCTGCCAGCGCGATCGAGTCGGCGTCCGAGGCGAGCACCCCGGCGGACGCAAGGGCGGGGATCAGGACGAGGATGGCCGCCGTGAGGGAGATCGACGACCGCATCGTGGGGAGACTTCGACGCGTCATGGTGGGCCCCTTCGGTTTGCTGTGCGGATGTGGCGGGGTATGAAGCCAAGCGTCCAATCCTGCATTCTAGTCGCTATCGTGGCGCACGGGAAGCGGTCCGTTGGGCGCATCGCGCCCGGTAGACCTGCGTCCCGGGCCGGCGCATCCACCGCCCTCGGACCGGTCGGCTACCCGGCCCTCCCTTGCACGGCCCCGCACGCTCCGATAGGCTCCACGCGAATCGCGCCTCGAACCGAACCGTGGGCGCGGTGCGATCCGAACCCCGCGAGGAACCACCCCGTGTCCGAGCATCCGGCGTACCGCACCTACTGGAAGCGAAAGGAACTGCTCCGGCGCGGCCACCCCGGATTCCCGGTCCGGCGCTGGTGGGAGACGGAAGGGCTCTGCGAGATCGAGCGGATCTACTACGAGGCGGTCCGCGGCGCCTCGAGCCTCCTCGACGTGGGGGCCGGCGATTTCCGCATCATGCGCAAACTGCGCGTTGCGGGATACGCGGGCGAATACCACACGCAGGACATCGGACCCGAGGGAGCGTACACCTACCGTGACCTCGGTGAGGTGACGCGCCGCTACGGAGCGGTTGTCTGCCTCGACGTGTTGGAACATCTCGACCTCGTCGCGGGCGTAACCCTCCTCGATCGGATGGTCGCGCTCCTCGAGCCGGGAGGCACTCTCGTCCTGCAGACCGCGAACGCCGCGTATGTCCCCGATCCCCTCTCGTGGGACATGACCCACGTCCACTGCTACAACCTGCCCGATCTCCACGCCTATCTCACGTGCGACGGACTCGAAGCGACGGGCTATCGGGTGACCGTCGGCGAGGAGCGCACCGGGCTGGTGCGGCGGGC
>DATIQI010000092.1:0-2981 GCA_035470985.1 Acidobacteriota bacterium | reverse complement strand
GCAGCAGGGGGCCGCGGGTCCCGAGGCTGTCCTCGGCATCCTGTCCTTGATGGTCTGGACGCTGGTCCTCATCGTCACCCTTAAATATGTGCTCGTGCTCCT
Organism: Acidobacteriota bacterium; assembly: GCA_035470985.1. GTDB lineage: Bacteria > Eisenbacteria > RBG-16-71-46 > SZUA-252 > SZUA-252 > SZUA-252. Next base: position 2,879 of record DATIQI010000092.1, on the reverse strand, counting down.
CAATGCCGATAACAAGGGCGAAGGCGGCACGTTCGCCCTGATGGCGCTCGGCCAGTCGGTCGCCAATCGCAGCGCGTCGCTGCTGCTGGCTTCTCCCCCAGGGCAAGCCATGTCTTCGTCGCGCCCACGAAGAAGAGGGGCGCGCGATCGACGAGGACGATTCGATGATCGGACGGAGCCTTCGCGCGAAGGGCGCGCGCGCAGGCGAGCCCCCCGAAGCCTCCTCCGAGGATCAGCGTCGTGGACATGATGGCTTCCTCCGTGAACGGATCGATTCCGGGTTCAGAGAATGGGCCGGGAGGATCGCTCTGTCCAGGGTACCCTGGGAGAACCCCGGCTGGACGGAGCGGGGGCGCCGCGGGATACTGCCGGCATGCGGCGATTCGCATCCACGGCGCGGACCTCCGCGCGCGCGCTCCTCGCGCCGGCCCTTCTCGCCGCCCTCCTCGCCGCCTGCTCCAAGGACGATTCCGTCACCGGCCCGGCCCCCTCCCCGCGCACCTACCGCATGGGGTTCTCCGGCGTGCCGCCGAAGGCGGACCAGGCGCTCGCGATCGCCTCGATCGACCTCTGGTCTCGGCGGGCCGACGCCGCGCTGATTCTCAGCGAGCCGCCCTGGGACTCGCTCCTCGCGGGGTTCCCTCCCGACTCGCTGGTCCGGGTCCTCCATCTCCCGCTCGCGAACTACTATCGCTCGAAAGGACACCGGATCGTCGTGAGCGTCGATCCGACGAACGGCCTCGACCGGAGCAGCGACTCCGCGCCGCTGGTCGCGGCGGGACGGAGCCTGACCGAGCCCGCCGTCCAGGCGGTCTACCGCGCCTACGTGACCGCGATGGACACCATCCTCCGTCCCGAGTACCTGGGGTTCGCGTCGGAGACGAACTTGGTGAAGGCGGCCGCGCCGGCGGCGCTCTACGACGCGCTGGTCCGGGTCGCGAACGACGCGGCCGCCGACGTGCGGGCGGCCGACCCCGACGTGAAGCTCTTCGCTTCGGTGCAGGTGGAGGTCGCCTGGGGCGCGCTCGGCGGAGGGGGCGCGTACGTGGGAATCGCGCAGGATCGCGCCGACTTCCCCTTCCTGGACGCGCTGGGCCTCTCGTCCTACCCCTACCTCGGCGGCTACGCCGAGCCCGACAGCATTCCGCTCGATTACTACGACCGCCTCGACGACGGCGATCCGATCCCGATGCTGGTCATCGAGGGGGGCTGGCCCTCCGTGTCGATCCCCGCCGCCGGGGTCGTTTCCTCCCCCGAGAAGCAGCGCCGCTACATCGCGCGGCACGGCGCGATCCTCGACCGCGCGCGGGCGGCGGGGTGGTTCCAGATCACCTTCACGGATCTCGATTCGACCCTCTTCCCGCCCGGATCGATCCTCCCCTTCTTCGCCTACAACGGGCTGGTGGACGTGGACTTGAACGCGAAGCCGTCGCTCGCGACGTGGGACGCGATCTTCGGCCGGCCGGCCGCCCCGTCGAGCGCCGCGAGAATTCGCTGGACAAGAGCGGCCCGCGGGCCGATACTTCGTTTCGAGAAGCAGCCTGTCGGTCATCCGTAACGCAGTGACGTGACCTATCGCCGCAGGAGAACATTCTTGCGGTTCTTTTTGTATCCGGGCGACTCTTCGCCCGGAAGCCCGGCCAGCGAGGCCGGGTAAGCCGCCACTCGTGGCGGCATGGTGGGGCCTCGGCCCCGGTATCCAAGGAGTACAGTGTGGCTGTTGGAACGGTGAAGTGGTTCAACGAGTCGAAGGGTTTCGGTTTCATCCAGCAGGAGAGCGGCGAGGACGTGTTCGTTCACTACTCGGCGATCACCGGCGAAGGCTTCAAGACGCTGGCCGAAGGCGAGCGCTTGGAGTTCGATGTGACGAAAGGACCCAAGGGTCTCCAGGCGGCGAACGTCCGTAAGGCGTAATCGTCCCTAGACCAGAATTCGTAGTACCAGCGACGCGGCGGCGCCTACGGGTGCCGCCGCGTTTCGCGTTTCGCGGCGCCTCCGGCCGCGAGGCCGGCCGCGCGCCCGGTGGCCCAGGCCCACGCGAAGTTGTAGCCCCCGATCGGACCGAACGCGTCGAGGATCTCCCCGCAGAGGTAGAGCCCCGGATGGATCCGGCTCTCCAGCGTGCGCGGATCGACTTCCGCGAGGTCGACGCCGCCCCCCGTCACTTCGGCCTTCACGTATCCCTCGTCGCCCGTCCAGGGGAGCGGGTGATGCGTCATCGCCTCGACGACCCGCCGCCTCGACTCCCGATCGAGCTGCGCGAGGGGCGTCGCGGCGTCCACGGCGACGTCCTCGAGGAGCGCCTCCGCCAGGCGCGCGGGGACGTGCCGGCGAAGGAGACCGCCCACCGTGCCTTCCCCTCCTCGGAGAAGCCGGTCCCACGCCGCGGCGTCGAGATCGGTCCAGCGGACGAAGTAGCGCTGCGCGGGCGCTCCGGCGAGCCGCGACCGGACCGCGAGGTGCGAGAGATCCAGGACCGCGGGGCCGCTGTATCCCTTGTGCGTGAAGAGGAAGCCGCCGCGCGTCGTCCACGTTCGCTTCGCTCCCGGCGCCTCGAGCGTCACGACGAGGGAGACTCCCGAGAGCGCGGCGTAGCGGTGCGGCTTCGCGGTCAGCGGCGTGAGCGCCGGGTAGGTCGCGTGGAGCGTGTGACCGAGGCGCCGGACGATCTCGAAGCCGGTTCCGTCGCTTCCCGTCGCCGGGACCGAGAGGCCCCCGGTCGCGAGAACGACCGAAGCGGCGCGGATCGCGCCGCCTCCCGCGAGGAGGGCACCCAGCCCCGCAGCGATTCTCCGTCGAAGATGCTGCCGGTGGACGGAGGGGGCGCATCGTTCCGGACCTCGGTAGTGGAGCATCCCGCGAAGACCGTCAGCGCGATC
>DATIQI010000091.1:0-1725 GCA_035470985.1 Acidobacteriota bacterium | reverse complement strand
ACGGCGACGAAGGGCGCGGGGCGTACCGTCGTCGTCGCCGATCCGGGGCGCGCCGCGGGCAAAGGTTTCGAGGGGTTCGTCCTCGTCACGGGGGAGGGGACCCGCGCGACCTGCGTCGCTCCGCTGACTTCCTCCGCGCCGAGCACCTTCGTGCGATCGGCCGGGGCGGCGCGCGGCGCCGGCCCGCGCGAGGGCGGCCGGGACGGCGGACGCGAAGGCGGCCGCGACTCGGTCTCGGTGTCGACGTCGTCGAGGATCGACGGGCGCCCCGACGGCGTCGGCGTCGCGACGGACGGCGGCGGCGGTTTGGTTTCGACCGCCTCCTTCTTCAGGCGGATGCCGGATTCCTCCGCCGCCTTCTCCAGGTCGGTGAGCGCCGAGTTCGCTTTCGTGTTCTCCGGATCCAGGAACAGCACGTAGCGGAACTCGCGCACCGCGTCGTCGATCTTCGCGAGGCCCATCTGCTTGAAGTAGAACCCGCGATCCAGGTGCGACGAGATGCTGGTCTTGCGCAGTTCCTCGCTGAACCCCGGCGGGTCGGCGGCGAACTTCGAGAGGTACTTGCGGCGGTGCTTGATCAGGCCGCCGGTCGGGTCCAGGGTCTCCATGCAATCTTCGATCGACCGGATGAGATGGCGCATGGTCGGGAAGCGCTTGTCCGGATCCTTCGCGAGCATCCGCTCGACGAGCGACTCGATCTCCGGCGTGACCGGCGCCTTCCGGCCCAAGGCGGGCGGGTCGCGATTGATGATCTGATCGCGGATCTCCGAGTACGTCGCGCCGTGGAACGGCTTCTCCCCGGTGAGCAGCTCGTACGTCATCACGCCCAGCGAGTAGATGTCGGTGCGATGGTCCACGTCCTTGCCGGCCGCCTGTTCGGGCGACATGTACGCCGGCGTGCCCAGGACGGAGCCGGGCAGCGTGAGCGCGGAAAGCCGCGAGATGTCGGAGGACTGCCGCGCCAGGCCGAAGTCCGCCACCTTCACTTCGCCCGCGTTCGAAAGCATCACGTTGCTGGGCTTGATGTCGCGATGGATCACCCCGCCCTCGTGCGCGGCCTCGAGCCCGTAGGCGACCTCTTCCAGGATCGCGAGCACGACCTCGGGAGGGATGCGCCCCGTCTTCGTGAGCGCGTCCTTCATGTCCATGCCCTGCACCAGCTCCATCACGATGTAATAGACATCGTCCTCGACGCCGAAGTCGATCACCGAGACGATGTTGCGATGGCCGATGCCGGACGCGGTCTTCGCCTCGCGCTCGAAGCGCGAGATGAAGTTCTCGTCGTCGGCGAGACCGGGGTGGAGCATCTTGATCGCGACTTTGCGGTTCAGCGCCTTCTGGATGCCCAGGTAGAGCGTGGACATGCCGCCCGACCCGAGCTTTCCCTCGATGTCGTACCCTCGGAATGATCGGGGCATTGCGGGGACGCTCCTCAGCCGCGCGTGAGACGCGCGATGATCACCGTGACGTTGTCCGGGCTGCCGCGCTCCTTGGCGAGCTGCACCAGGCGCTTGCAGGCGCCTTCCGGCAGGTGCATGGAGACGACGTGCAGGATCTCGCCGTCCTCCACGAGATTCGAGAGGCCGTCCGTGCACATCACGAGCGACGCGCCCTCGGGGATCGCGATCGGCTGCTCCGCGACGTCCACCTTCACTTCGGGCTTCACGCCGAGGCAGCGCGTCAGCACGTTCTTCGCGCGCGCCGGCGCCCCGCGATCGTCACCCT
>DATIQI010000090.1:0-7074 GCA_035470985.1 Acidobacteriota bacterium | reverse complement strand
CCGGATTCCCCGGCCGCGCTAAGCCATCCCGGGGCTCTCAGCCGCCGGACTGACCCGAGGAGGTGCCGGACGCCCGGCGGGAGCGGCAGGCGCCGCCTCGGCCGCGGCCTTCGTTTCGTCGTCGCTGTTCCGGTCTCGCGGCGGGAGCGGATCGAGCTTCTCCCCGCGCAGCAACTTCTCGATGTCGTCGCCGTCCAGGACCTCGCGCTCGAGGAGCGCGAGCGCGATCTCGTGGAGCTTCTCCACGTTCTCGCTCAGGAGCTTCTTCGCCCGGGCGTAGGCGCCTTCGATCAGTCCGCGGACCTCCTCGTCGATGAGGATGGCCGTCTTCTCGCTGTAGTCGCGACCCTGCGAGAGCTCCCGGCCCAGGAAGACGTACTCCTCCTTGTGGCCGAAGTTGAGCGGGCCGAGCTTGTCGCTCATCCCCCACTCGCAGACCATGCGGCGCGCGATGTTCGTGGCGCGGCGGATGTCGTCCTGCGCGCCCGTGGTGACCTGGTTCAGCACGATCTCCTCGGCCGCGCGGCCGCCCATCATGTGGGTGAGGATCCGGTGCCAGTAGTCGCGCGAGAAGGAGTGGAGTTCCTCCTGCGGGAGGTACGACGTGACGCCGAGCGCCCGCCCGCGCGGGATGATCGTCACCTTGTGGACCTTGTCGCTCCCCGGCTGAAGGTACGCGACCAGCGCGTGGCCCGCCTCGTGGTACGACGTGGCCTTCTTCTCCGTGTCGGAGATGACGAGGCTCCGGCGCTCGCCGCCCATCATCACCTTGTCCTTCGCGTCCTCGAGGTCGGCGAGATTCACCTTCTTGTGATTGCGGCGCGCCGCGAGCAGCGCTCCCTCGTTCACGAGATTCGCCAGGTCCGCTCCGACCATGCCGGGCGTCCCCTTGGCGAGAACCGAGAGGTCGACGTCGTCGGCGAGCGGGATGTTCCGCGAATGGACGCGGAGGATTCCTTCGCGCCCGCGGACGTCCGGAATGTCCACGACCACCTGGCGGTCGAAGCGGCCCGGACGCATGAGCGCCGGATCGAGCACGTCGGGGCGATTCGTGGCGGCGATCAGGATGACGCCGTCGTTCGTCTCGAAGCCGTCCATCTCGACGAGGAGCTGGTTCAGCGTCTGCTCGCGCTCGTCGTGACCGCCGCCCAGGCCCGCGCCGCGATGGCGGCCGACGGCGTCGATCTCGTCGATGAAGATGATGCAGGGCGCGTTCCGCTTCCCCTGGTCGAAGAGGTCGCGCACGCGCGAAGCGCCGACGCCGACGAACATCTCGACGAAGTCGGAACCCGACAGCGAGAAGAAGGGAACGCCCGCCTCGCCGGCCACCGCCTTCGCGAGCAGCGTCTTGCCGGTGCCGGGAGGTCCGAGGAGGAGCACGCCCTTCGGAATGCGCCCGCCGAGCCGCTGGAACTTCTTCGGCTCGCGGAGGAACTCGATGATCTCCTCCAACTCGAACTTCGCCTCGTCCGCGCCGGCCACGTCCTTGAACGTGACCTTCGGGGCCGACTCCAGCGCCACCTTCGGGCGGCTCTTTCCGAACTTCATGGCGTTCGCGCCGCCCGACTGGAGCTGGCGGATCATCACCATCCAGAGGACGAGGAGCGCGATGAAGGGGAGGTAGGAGAGGACGATGCCCCACCAGTTCATGCTCTCGGGCTTCGACGTCACGACGGTCTGCGGATCCTTCGCGAGAATGGTCCGCCCCAGGTCCTTGTCCTCCGCCGGGAGGTAGACCTTGAAGAAGACGTAGGAGACCGGGCGCCCTTCGACGTGCGTGAGCGCGCTCTGCTTCAACTCGCCCAGCACCTCGCGGCTGATGATGGTGACCGACTTGAGGTTCGCGCCGTCCACCTGCGTGACGAACTCGCTGTAGGGGATCTCGTGCGTCTTCGACTTGATCTCGCCGTAGACCTGCACGAAGACGAGCACGGCCAGCACGAGGATCAACCAGAGGAGCGCCGTGCGCAGCGGGCGCGCGGGACCGAACTGGGAGGTCTTCCGCGGCGGCTGGTTCTTCTGCGGCGGCGGCGTGGGGCGGCGGCGCGGCGTGCGGTCGCCGTTCGACTGCTGCTTGCGGGCGAAGGTGTAGCCCGCCCGGTCGTTGTCTCGGCTCACGTCGTTCTCTCGCGAGGGGTGGTCGGTCACGGGACGAAGATTCCTTTCTCTATCGGCAGAAACGCGTCGGGTCTCAAGCCTTGGATGGCGCCTTCCGAGGCGCCGGTTCCTGCTTCCGGCGGGGATCGAGGGCCAGGATCAGCCGGTCTCGCTCGCGCCGGGCGCGCAACGCTCCCGGCAAGTCGGTTTCGCGGCCGGGGCGGGCGAGGACGAGTTGATGGAGCGCCTGGAGGTGAACCGCGGCGACGTCGCGAAGGTTTCCCGCCAGATCGCGGACGGCGCGGCGGAAAACATACGTCCGCAATGGCTTAGGGTAGAGGAGGAGCTTCGGGGCATCAAGGATGATCTTCTCCTCGTCGCGCTCGATTCGGACGCTCCGGTAGGCGCGGGCGGCGCGCCGCTCCAAGTACCTGTCGGTCTCGCGGATGGCGGCGGCGGCTCGAAGGATCGCGTCGCGCGCGGCCGGATTGAGCCGCGCCTCGATCCGGGGGATCAGCTCGTGACGGACGTAGTTTCGCGCGGCCGCGGTGGCCGCGTTGGAGGCGTCCTCGCGGAAGGGAATCCGGTGCCGCGAGGCGTACTCCAGCACGCAGCGCCGGGTGACGTCGAGGAGCGGACGGACGACGCGAATCCCGTGGACCCGCGCCGAGGGCGCCATGCCGCCCAGGCCGCGGGGCCCGGCGCCCCGCACCAGACGGAGGAGCACCGTTTCGGCCTGATCGTCGGCCGTGTGGGCGGTGATCACGCGATCCGCCCCGTGCCGCGCGGCGATCTCCCGGAGCGCTTCGTACCGGGCGCGACGGGCGTCGGCCTCGATGGCGGCCCCCGTGGCCGCGCGGGCGCGCGCTCTCGGCGCGAGCGCCGCGTCGGCGATTTCCGGCACGGCGCCCCACGCTTCCGACCGTTCCCGAACGAACGAGGCGTCCTCGTCGGACGCCGCCTCGCGAAGCCTGTGATTCACGTGCGCCGCGATCACGGGACCGGCGCGCCCTTCGGCGCGAGCCCAGGCGAGGAGCGCGTGGAGGAGCGCCATCGAGTCGGCACCTCCCGAGACGGCGACGACGATCGGAGCCGCGGCGTCGGGAAGGAGGTCGTGGTCGGCGATGGCGCGAGTCGCGAGCCGGTCGAGGGTCGCGTCGCGGGGGTTCGGGCGCGCGGTCATGGGAGTCGGAAATCATAGCACGCGTCGGCCCCGGCGGGACGGGAGCCTCGGCGGCCCCTCGGCGGCGTCTCGGCGAACCCCGGCGGCGCCCCGGCACGCGATGGCAGGGACCGAACGCCGCGGGTGCCAGCCTGGCAGCCCGGACGCGGCCCGTCCCGCCGCGGAAGCCCCCGCCCGCACGCCCTTTCGTCACCGGTGGCAGGGGGTTGCGCGTTGCCGCGTTCTTCGCCTCCCCCTGGCACGAGCCATGCGCGTCTCCTCCTTGCCCCCGGAGGGCAAGGAAGGAGTACTGGCCATGAGGAACCCCCGTTCCGCGTGGACCGTCGCGCTCACCCTCGGATCGCTGGCGGTCGTGGCGATGGTGCCGGCGTGCGGCACCGACGATGACCCAGCCTTCAAGCCGGCCCCGCATCCCGCCCAGTCCACGCCGGCCGGACACTACGCCGTCCTTTGGTCCGACCTCGACGTCGCCGGATCGGGAACGATCGTAATCCCCGGCGCCGGAGCGCACGCGCTCTCGCCGTCGGAGCTGAGACTTCTCGGGACCGAGCACTTCGGCACGAAGACCGACGCGCCGACCGGGTGGCATCTCAGCAGGTGCACCTCGTCGCTCGACGCGACCGGCATCCGGGTCAGTCCGCACCCCCACAACGTCCTGAACTTTTCCCTCCGCTTCGACGAGGGAACGGGCTGCGCGCAGGAGAAGATCGTCGCCGGCGCGTGCGTCGCGGAGTGCGCGGGACTCGCCTCGCTGCTCGGGTACTACGTCCTGAGCTGGACGGGAGAGCCCGCCCCGATCGTCCTCAACGTGACCAGGCTCGAAGTCGCCGACTTCGGCTACGCGTTCCACTGGACGCCCGGCGCGGACGCGTTCGGGTCGGCCGAGACCGCCGAAGTGGACTTCCAGGCGCGCGGGGTCACCATCGAGGCGACGTTCACCACGATCTCGGGGGCGGGGTCGATCCAGGTGACGTTCGACCGGTTCCTGGCCAATGCGGTGGGGACGTCGGTGACCGCGTGTCCGGAGTGCCCGACGCCGAGGCAGCCGATGCCGAGGGAGCAAATCTCCGGCGGCTGAGGGGAAGTGGATGGTGGCGGCGCAGGGATTCGAACCCCGGACCAAGGGATTATGATTCCCCTGCTCTACCGCTGAGCTACACCGCCACGCTGGGCAGAAGACTCTAAGGCGGGGCCCGAGGAGTGTCAAGCCGGGCCCCCGCCGCTCGTTTCCGCATTCCTGCCAGCGAGTTGCGGCCGCGGGCCCGCGGCGGGGGGCGCCCGCCCCCCCATTTGACAACCGACCCCCCGCATCCGTACAATCCTCCGCTACGACTTCACTTGCCGGTTGGCTGTCCCTCCGGCCGACACCACAAGGAGAACACCCATCATCATGTCCCGCACGCTCGTGGGGGGGCTTCTCGCCTTCCTGATGTTCGGCACCGCTTCCCTTGCGCGCGCACAAGAGCCGTCCCTCGACGGCGCCACCGCCGAGACCACGACGAAGCAGGCCGTCGTGTACGAAAGCCTCCTCGGATACGGCGGCATCGGATTCCGCGGCGGCACGCTCCTCTTCCTGAGCGATCCCGATATCGAGAAGGACGCCACGCCGCGGCTCTCCGGCGATTTCACGTTCAGCTACGTCTACGACGACAATCTCTACCTCGACCTGAACGCGGGGTACGGCTGGAACCGGCTCGGCGACGACATCGAACGCTACGTCGTCTCGACCGTGCCGCTCACCCTCGGGGCGCGCTACTTCCTGATGCCGCGCAAGCGGAACCAGCCCTTCGTCGGCGGAGGCGCCGGCGCGTACATCTGGACGGTCCATACGAAGGACCTCGGCGCGGGGAAGGATCCGGTCACCTTCGAGCGGCTCCGCCGCGCGAGCCTCGGGTTCTACTTCGTGGGCGGCGTGCAGCGCCGCATGTCGCAGTACATCAGCGCGCAGGCCGACCTCGGCTACCACCAGATCCTGGCGGAGAACAAGGAAGACTTCCCGTCGGGCTACAACGGCAACAAGTCCTACGTGCAGGCCCGGCTCGGCATCACCTTCTTCTTCTCGCTGAGCGAGCGGCTCGACACCGCGCTCCCGCAATGACGATGGAGACCTTCGCCACGCCGCGCGATCGAATCCAGGCCGACGACGCACCGGCGAACGCGCCGGGCGGATCGCCGCGCGTGGCGACGGACTACTCGCTCACCTTCGACGACGTTCTCCTCCTCCCCGGGTACTCCGAGATCCATCCGCGGGACGTGGACACCACCACCCGCCTCACGCGCGACATCACGCTGAACATCCCGATCATCAGCGCCGCGATGGATACGGTCACCACGTGCGACCTGGCGATCGCGCTGGCGCGCGAGGGGGGCATCGGCATCGTCCACAAGAACCTACCGATCCTCGAGCAGGTGGAGGAAGTGGACAAGGTGAAGCGCTCGGAGAGCGGCATGATCGTGAATCCGATCACGCTCCCGCCCGACGTCCCGATCGCCCGCGCGCTCGAACTGATGGAGAAGTTCCGCATTTCCGGCGTGCCGATCACGGAGGGGAAGCGCCTCGTCGGCATCCTGACGAACCGCGATCTCCGCTTCGCGAAGAACCTGGACAAGAAGGTGAACGACGTGATGACGAAGGAGAACCTCGTCACCGCGCCGGTCGGCACCACGCTGGAGGAGGCCGAGAAGATCCTCCACCAGCACCGCATCGAGAAGCTCCTCATCGTGGACGACGAGTTCCAGCTCCGCGGCCTCATCACCGTGAAGGACATCCAGAAGCGGATCCGCTATCCGCGCTCCTGCAAGGACCACCTCGGCCGGCTCCGCGTCGGCGCCGCGATCGGCGTGGGGCAGGACGCCATCGACCGCGTGGACGAGCTGGTGAAGGCGGGCGTGGACGTGGTGGTGATCGACTCGGCGCACGGCCACTCGAAGGCCGTGGTCGAGGCGACGCGCGCCGTGAAGAAGCGCCACCCGAGCCTCGGGCTGATCGTCGGCAACGTGGCGACGACCGAGGGAACGCGCGACCTGATCCGCGCCGGCGCCGACTGCGTGAAGGTCGGCATGGGCCCGGGTTCGGCCTGCACCACCCGCGTCGTCGCGGGCGTCGGCGTCCCGCAGATCTCCGCCGTGCTCGAGTGCGCGGCCGAGGCGGGGAAGTCCGGCGTTTCGATCATCGCGGACGGCGGCATCAAGTACTCGGGCGACGCCGTGAAGGCGCTCGCCGCCGGCGCCCACTCGGTCATGCTCGGCAATCTGCTCGCCGGCACCGAGGAGAGCCCGGGCGAGACGCTCCTCCTCGAAGGGCGGACCTTCAAGGTCTACCGCGGCATGGGATCGCTCTCCGCGATGTCGAGCGGGCGGGGCGACCGCTACTTCCAGGAAGGCGTGAAAGACCTGAAGAAGCTCGTCGCGGAAGGGATCGAGGCCCGCGTCCCCTACAAGGGCCCCGTCTCGAACGTGATCTACCAGATGATCGGAGGTCTGCGCGCCGGCATGGGCTACTGCGGTGTGGCGACCATCGAAGAACTCCGCACGAAGACCCGCTTCGTCCGCATCACGCAGGCGGGCCTGCGTGAGTCGCATCCGCACGATTTGACCATCACCAAGGAAGCTCCGAACTACGAGATTCGGTAGCGCTCGGGGGCGGGAAGAAGTGATCGCCTGTCGGATTGCACTACGACGACCACAGTCCGCCAGGCGATCGCTTCTTCCCGCGTTCCGGGAAGTCCCGGTCTCGAACTTTGACAGATTCCCGATTCCACGACGCTGAAGGCGAGCGGACGAAGAAACCCTCC
>DATIQI010000089.1:0-5967 GCA_035470985.1 Acidobacteriota bacterium | reverse complement strand
CCTACGGAAAATTCCTGCCGTGGTGCGGTGGCGCGCGCATTCTTAATCGTCACGCGCACGAGCTGACGGCCTCGATCGATATCGCCCGCACTTTCCCGATGAAATGTCCGGCGGCGAAGTGCAACGCACGGCCATCGCCCGGGCCGTCGTCGGCGATCCGGCCGTCATTCTCTGCGACGAGCCGACGGGGAATCTCGACACGAAGACCGGCCAGGAGATCATGGCGCTCCTGGACGAGATCCACCGGAAGGGGAACACGGTCATTCTCGTCACGCACGAGGAGGAGATCGCCGAGCACGCGCATCGGGTGGTCCGGCTTCGCGACGGACTGATCGAGAGCGACAAGGCGCGCGTCGCGGCCCACGGTCCCCGCGCATGAACCCCGGCCCGAGGCCCCGCCGCGAGTTCTGGGTGGCGCAGCGCGAGAACCTCGCCATCGCGGTGGACGCCCTCCGGGCCAACAAGCTCCGCTCCATCCTCACCGTCATCGGAAACGTCGTCGCCGTGATGTCGGTGATCGCCGTCGTGGCGATCATCGACGGGCTGAACACGTACGTCAGCGACAAGGTGCTCCAGCAGGGCCTCGGCGTGATCACCATCGACAAGTTCGGCTTCATCACCGACGAGGAGGAGTGGCGCGAGGCGCAGAAGCGCCGGGACCTCACGGTCGCCGACATGGAGGCACTCACGTCGCGCATGCGGCTCGCGGACCAGGTCGTGGCGCAGGCGTCGCGACGGCGGATCGTGCGCGCCGGCAGCACCGAGCTGAAGGGCGTGGACATCACCGGCACGACGGCCGGCTACGAGCTGGTGTCGAAGCTGGAGGTGGCCCAGGGCCGGCACCTCGACGAGAGCGACGTGGAGCGCCGCAGGCCGGTCTGCGTCATCGGCTCGGAAGTGGCGGAGAAGCTCTTCCCCCGCACCGACCCGCTCGGCGCCGGCATCCGGGCCGGCGGACACGAGCTGCGGGTCGTCGGCGTCTTCGAGCCCCGGGGCAACGTCCTCGGCGTGAGCCAGGACAACATCGTCTACGTCCCGATGGGGCAGTTCTACAAGATGTTCGGCTCCCGCGCCGACCTCACGATCCTGGTCCGGGGCCGCGAGGGCGTGGACGCGACGCGCGTGCAGGACGAGGCGCGGGTCATCCTTCGCGCCCAGCGCCACGTCCCGCTCGGCCAGCCCGACGACTTCGGCATGACCACGGCCGAGACGTTCCAGTCCTTCTGGCAGCAGATCACCAGCGGCATCTTCGCCGGCACGATCGCGCTGGTCGCGATCTCGCTCGTCGTGGGCGGCATCGTCATCATGAACATCATGCTGGTGGCGGTGACCGAGCGGACGCGCGAGATCGGGATCCGCAAGGCGCTCGGGGCACGCCGCTCCGACCTCACCATGCAATTCCTCAGCGAGGCGGTCGTCCTCTCCCTCTTCGGAGGCGTCCTCGGGGTCCTGGTCGGCATCGCGGTGGCGCTCGCCATCCGCGCCGCCACGCCGCTCCCGGCCTCCATCCAGCCCTGGTCGATCCTCCTCAGCCTCGGCGTGGCCTCCTCGGTCGGGCTCTTCTTCGGAGTCTATCCCGCCACGCGCGCCGCGCGCCTCGATCCCATCGTGGCGCTCCGGCAGGAGTAGGCCGTGGCGATCGAGGTCCGGGAGGGGATCGGGATCGCGTTCCAGGCGATCCGCGCGAACAAGGTCCGGTCGTTCCTGACCGTCCTCGGCGTCATCATCGGGATCACCTCCATCATGGCCATCGTCTCCATCATCGAGGGGCTGAACCGGGGCGTGAAGTCGCAGCTCGCGTCGCTGGGGACGGACGTCCTCTACGTCCGCCCCTTCGCGCCGGGCGCCTGGGTGGGAGACTTCCCCGACAGCCTCCGGCGCCGGAAGTGGTTCCACGTGGAGGACGCCGAGGCCATCCGGCGCTCCTGTCCCGACGTGGAGGCCGTGGCGCCGCTCAATTTCACGGAGGCCCGACTCCGGTTCCGGGAGAAGGAGTCGCGGACGACCTTCGTCATCGGGAGCACCCCCGACTACATGGTGACGAACAATATCGCGACGGTGGCGGGGCGCTACTTCACGGAGGCGGAGGTGGAGCGCCGCGCGGCCGTCGTCGTCCTCGGTCCGGAGCACGTGGAGAACCTCTTCCCGCACCGGACCGCGGTGGGGCAGACCCTCACGATCGGGGGGCAGCCGTTCACGGTGATCGGCGAGACCGAGCCGAAGGGACGCCTCCTGGGGATGAGCCTCGACGACATGGTGATCATCCCCTACACGACGTGCGAGAAGCTCTTCGGTCCCGATCTCCGCATGGTGCTGAACGCGAAGCCGGTCTCGCCCGAGCGGATCGACGTCGCCATCGACCAGATCCGGGACGTCCTGCGCCGGCAGCGGAAGGTCCAGTACCACCAGGGGGACAACTTCGCCGTCTTCACCGACCAGGCGCTGATGGATCTCTACAACTCCATCACCGGGGCGTTCTACCTCGTCATGGTGGCGATCTCCTCCATCGGGCTCATGGTGGGCGGCATCGGCGTCATGAACATCATGCTGGTCTCGGTCACGGAGCGGACGCGCGAGATCGGCGTGCGGAAGGCGATCGGCGCCCGCCAGCGGGACATCCTCTGGCAGTTCATCGTCGAGGCCATGACCCTGACGGGAACGGGAGGCGTGGTCGGGGTGGCGGCGGGGCTCCTGGTCGGATGGCTGGTGGACGTCTTCAGCCCGCTCTCCTTCGCGGTGCCGGTCTGGGGCATCCTGCTCGCGTTCCTCTCGGCGACGTCCGTCGGACTCTTCTTCGGCATCTATCCCGCGATGAAGGCGGCGCGCCTCGATCCCGTGGATTCGTTGCGGTACGAGTAGCGTGTTCCGCCGCGCCATCGTCCGGCCGCCGAGCGCCAATCTGGCCGACGGGCTCACGACGGCGGGCCTCGGGCCTCCCGACCCCGGGCGCGCCCTCGCGCAGCACGCGGCGTACGCGGCGGCCCTGGAGCGTTGCGGCCTGGAGGTCACGCGCCTGGCGGAGGACCCCCGTTATCCCGACGCGACGTTCGTCGAGGACACGGCCGTCCTCACGCCGCGCGCGGCGATCCTGACGCGCCCCGGCGCTCCGAGCCGCGCCGGGGAGGTGGACGGGATCCGCGCCGCGCTCGCTCCGTGGTACCCGGAACCGCTCCGAATCGCCGCCCCGGGCACGCTCGACGGCGGCGATGTCTGCGAGACCGACCACGGCTTCTTCATCGGGATCTCGGCGCGCACGAACGAGGAGGGCGCGGCGCAGCTCGCCCGGCACCTGGCGGTGCTCGGCGTGCCGTCGACGTTCCTGGACGTGCGCGGCGTGCCGGGGATCCTGCATTTGAAGAGCGCCCTCTCCTCGCTCGGGGACGGGCGGGTGGCCGCGATCGACGGCCTCGCGGGGCATCCCGCGCTGAGCGGGTACGAGGTCGTCGCGGTCGCTCCCGAGGAGTCGTACGCCGCCAACTGCGTCCGCGTGAACGACCGGGTCCTCGTCGCGTCCGGGCACCCGCGCTTCGAGCGGACGCTGCGCGCCCTCGGCTACGAAACCCTGGCCCTCGACGTCTCGGAGTTCGCCAAGATGGACGGGGGATTGTCGTGTCTCTCCCTGCGCTTCTGAGTGGTAGACTGGTTCGTTTCGCCGACCCATCGTCCCGGGCCCCGCGCCCGTCCAACCGAGGAGGTTGCATGCGTTCCGTCGTTCGTCACGCCGTGCCGATGCTCGCCGCGGCGGCCGTCTTCCTCGCGGCCGCGGCTCCGCTCGCCGATGCCGCGAAGACTCCGATCACGAAGCTCTCCGATCTGCCGCCGCACTCCTACACGCTGGCCAAGAAGCCGAGCGAGCTGGTGCAGGACCGCGCGGCCGTCGCCGAGCTGGCCGGCCGGATCGAGGCGGATCTGAAGGCCGATCTCGAGAAGTACGACATCCAGGACGCCACGGCCCTGCGCCGCTTCTACGGCACGCTCCTGACGATCGCGATGCTGAAGGGGGACGCCGGGGCGTCGCGCGAGCTGGTGAAGACCGTCCGCGAGCTGCAGGAGAAGCCGGCGCAGAAGATGACGTCCGGGCTCTTGGCCGAGGCGATCCTGGCGGCGCGCGAGTCGTCCGGAGACAAGCGCACGGTGATCCGCGAGACGTTGCAGAAGTCGCTGGCCGCGCTTCCGTACCAGGAGGTGCAGGACATCCTGAAGCAGAGCAAGGCGTCCTTCGAGATCATGTCCCCGTCGCTCATGCTGGGCGGGCTCACCGCGCAGGCGGATCCGGCCGCGGCGGGCGGGAGCGTCAGCCAGGACATCGCCTCGGCGGTGGTCCAGTCGGGCTACGTGATGCACGACGTCCTTCCCTACAAGGACGACATCGCCGCGGCCTACACGGCGGTGCTGGACGCCAACAAGGAAGCGCGGAAGCCCGACATCTGGGAGGCGCGCGACGTGGCGATCGAGGGGTCCGCGAAGACCCAGCCGGTCGTCGTCGGGGTCTGGGACTCGGGCACCGATACGGCGCTCTTCTCGAATCAGCTCTGGGTGAACCCGAAGGAGACGCCGGGGAACGGCAAGGACGACGACAAGAACGGGTTCGTGGACGACGTCCACGGCATCGCGTTCACCCTCCACTCCGATCCGACCCCGGAGCTCCTCTTCCCGATCGCGAAGGACGTTCCCGACCCCAAGGGCTTCCAGGCCGACTACAAGGCCTTCACCGATCTGCAGGCGAATCTCGACACGCCGGAGGCGGGCGCCCTGAAGAAGAAGCTCGGCGGGTTGAAGCAGGACGAGGTGAAGCCGTTCCTCGAGGGACTGACGGCGTTCGGTCAGTACGCCCACGGGACGCACGTGGCGGGAATCGCCGCGAAGGGGAATCCGGCGGCGCGCCTTCTCGTGAGCCGCCTCACCTTCGACTACCACATGGTGCCGGAGAAGCCGACGATCGAGCAGGCGAAGAAGGACGCCGCCGCCATGGTCCAGGCGGTCGAGTACTTCAAGAAGAACAAGGCGCGCGTCGTGAACATGAGCTGGGGCGGCGACCTCCGCTCGATCGAAGTGGCCCTGGAGCAGAATCAGGCGGGCGGGACGCCCGAGGAGCGTCGCGAGACGGCGCGGAAGATCTACGACATCGGCTACCAGGCGCTCTACGACGCGGTGAAGAGCGCGCCGCAGACCCTGTTCGTCGTCGCGGCCGGCAACGCCGACAACGACGTGAAGTTCGACGAGGTCATGCCGAGCTCGTTCAAGCTGCCGAACGTGCTCGTGGCGGGCGCGGTCGACCAGGCGGGCGAGCAGACGACGTTCACGAGCTTCGGCAACGTGGACGTCTACTCGAGCGGATTCGAGGTCGAGAGCTACGTTCCCGGCGGCGAGCGGATGAAGCTGAGCGGGACCAGCATGTCGGCGCCGAACGTCACGAACGTCGCCGCCAAGATCTGGGCGCTCCACCCGGAGCTCTCGGTCGCCCAGGTGAAGGAGTTCATCGTGAACGGGGCGGAGGAGAAGAAGTCGGGCGAGAAGACGATCCGGCTCCTGAACCCGAAGGCCTCGGTGGGACTCGCCGGCGGCGGGGTGCAGTAGCCCCGCTTCGGTAGGATCAGACCGCGTCGAGCCCGGTCCGCCGAACGATCTCCCGGAAGCGGGGATCGCGGCGGATCGGGTCGAGACGCGGGTGGACGCGCAGGAAGACCAGCCCCGTCGCGCGCTCCTCGATCGCGACCTCGAGCCAGCGGAAGGCGTCGTCCGCGTCGCTGAGGCTCGCGTGGAGCGCGGCGAGTCCCCACGCCGAGATGACCCGGTGCGCGCGCGCCTCGGTCAGCTCGCGGAGAATTCGGCGCGCCTCCGCTTCGTCGCCCCGGCTCGCCGCGAGGTGCCCGAGGCCGAACGACGGCCCGGCCACGCCGCCGCTCAGGCGGCGTCCTTCCTCGTACTCGCGGCGCGCCTCCTCGAATTGACCGAGCGCCTCCAGCG
>DATIQI010000088.1:0-3948 GCA_035470985.1 Acidobacteriota bacterium | reverse complement strand
GTTCAATATCGCGCCGAGCGCGGCGAGCGGCGGTTATGCCGCGACCGCACAGCCGGCGCGCGAGGCTGCGCCGAGCGCTGGGCGCGGAAAGCAGCGGAGCAGGTCGGCGCGCGGCAGAACAGGTCGTCCGGTCTTCGTCTCCTCGCGGTCGGGGCGGGCGCATATCGCCAAACCGCGCGGCAGGGCTGCGCTGGGGCGTCCTTCTACGACTGCGGCTTCCCGCAAATCCGCCGCGACAAGGCAACGCGCCGCCGCGAGTCCGACCTCTCCACCGTCCGCAATCTCGGCCACACGGCCAGCCGCTTCACGGCGGCGTCGTTCGACCAGATCCGCCACTACCGGCCGGAAAAGAACGTCCTCGAGCGGCCGACGCTCGCGGGAGGGAAGGGGCACGCGTTCGTGGGACCCCACGAGCTCTGGATCCCGCTCCTCGCCGCGCTCTACCTCGGCCGCGCGCCCCGCGTCGCCCCATGACGCGGGGGAGGATCGCGCTCACGGCGCTCGGCCTCGGGCTGAGCGTCCTCGCGATCGTCGCGCTGATGAAGGCCGTCCGCGCGGGCGACGTCGCCCACCACCTTCGCGAGACGCGCGTCGGCTGGCTCCTCCTCGGCATGCTCGTCACGCTCTTCGGGTACGTCCTGCGCGCGGCGCGGTGGCGGGAACTCCTGGCGCCGGAGGCCCGGCTTCCGCTCGGTCGCGTCTTCGGCCCGACCGTCGTCGGCTTCCTGGCCATCAACACGCTTCCCGCGCGGATCGGCGAGTTCGTCCGCGCCTACCTGCTGGCGCGCCTGGAGCGATTGCCGACGGCCCACGTCCTCGGGACGAGCGCGATCGAGAGGATCCTCGACCTCTTATTGCTCGCGCTCTTCTGGGCCGCCTCGTTGGCGTTCGCCCCCTTCCCGGAGTGGTTCCGGGTCAGCGGCTACGTGACCTTCGGGATCGGGGGGATCGCGGCCGCGGCGGTCTGGCTCCTCCACGTCCGGCGCCACGCCGCCCAGCGCTTCCTGGACGGCGGCCTGGTCTCCAGGCTCCCCGCGAAACTGCGGGACGGGCTCCGCTCGGCGGTCCCGGCATTCGGGGACGGGCTGCGCTCCCTGAGCGCCCCGGGGGTGCTGGCCAAGTCGGCCGGCTGGTCGGTCGCCATGTGGCTGGTGAACGGGAGCGTCTTCCTCCTGGCGGGGTTGGCCGCCGGGCTGCAACTCCCTTGGTGGTCTGCGTTTCTGCTCGCCTTCATCGTCTGCGTGGCGATCCTCCTGCCGTCTTCCCCGGGCTTCGTGGGGGTCATGGAGGCCGCCTGCGTCGTCGGGCTCGCACTCCTCGGGGTGGATCAGGCCAAGGGGCTCGCGTTCGGCATCCTCTACCACCTGACCCAGATCGTTCCCCTGATCGTGGTCGGCTCCTACTACGCCTTCCGGATGCACCTCCACCCCTCCGACCTCGCCACGGAGTCGGCCTAGACCCGCAACGTCCGACGACAGTACCGACCGAAACCGCGCCAGTCCGTTGACTGTAAAGCTTTTTTAGTTGACTCCGGGGGGGTGGGTTGGTATACTGGTTCGTGCAATAAATCCGCGCTCAGAGGGCACTTAGCGCAGGACGGCGAACCAACGGAGGAAGGATGGCGTCTACCCACCGGGAGACACCTTCTAGTGTCGGTGGGAAGCACGTCGGTCGTCTTGCACTTTTTACCCTCGTCGCGGCGGTAAGTTCCGCGCCTTGGCTTTCGGTATCGGGAGCGCCATGGGCGGCCTTCGCACTCCGGCTCGCGGGGTTCGCAGGCTTGGCCCTCGTGTCGTTCCAGGCAGCCAGGGGGCGGATCGAGGCGAACTCGTGGAGCGTGCGGGCCATGCTCTTCGCGATCGCCGTGGTCATCTTCGCCGCGGCGAGCGCCGTGGGTTCGGTGCACCAAGGCAAGAGTCTCGAGGCCATGCTCAACCTACTCGCCATCCTAGGACTCTTCCTCGCGACGGCGCTCTTCGTTCGCGGTTCGGGCGACGCGCGCCTCCTCGTGTCGGCCCAAGTCCTCTCCGCCATTCCCGTCGCTCTCTTCGGAATCCTCCAGCACTACCGTCCCGAGCTCGTTCCCGCGGGCTCTTCGTATCCGGGCCGCGCCCTCGGCCCCTTCGGCCAGCCGAACCGACTCGGCGGCTACCTCATCGCGGCCATCCCGCTCGCCCTCACGCTCTCGTTCGTCGCTCAGGACCGGCTCGTGCGCGGCGCGCTTCTCGCCTCCGCGCTCACCTTGGCCCTCTGCCTGGTCCTGACGTACTCCCGAGGCGCGTGGATCGCGCTGGCGGTCTCGGCCGCGGCCCTCGCGGCCGCGTTCGTCCGATGGCCCGAAATCGCGCCGCGCCCGATTCTGATCGGCGCCGCCCTCGCGTCGCTTCTCCTGCCGGCGCTCCTGCTCCTGCCGTCCATCGTCTCCCGCGTGTCGTCGCGACCCGAACGCGACAAGGCCTGGAACCTCCCCTTCGATCCCGAACGGGAGGGAAGCGGCGCCATGCGCGGCGCGGTCTGGCAGGGAGCCCTGGCGGCCGCCACCGCGAGGCCGCTCTTCGGTTGGGGAATCGGCGCCTTTCGCGAAGCGTTCGACCGGTCGAAGGGCGCCACGATGAAGCGACTGGAAGCGGAAGGGGGCCGGACGGCGGATCAAGCCCACGGCTACTACCTGGCGGCGCTGGTGGAACGCGGCGCGCCGGGCGTCCTGACCTTCGTGATCTTCGCCGTCGTCGGCCTCGCGGCCGGGGCGGCCGTCGTCGGTTCCGGAGCGCCGGCCGAGGCGCGGCTTCTCGCCGCCGGTCTCGTGGCCTCGGTCACGGCGCTCCTCGCTCACGCGCTGATCGAGGACAACCTCGCGCTCGCGCCCCACGCGCTCCTGCTCCACGCGAACATCGGCCTGCTGGCCGCGGCGGCCCCCGGCCCAAGGGCCGCGCGCCGCGGGCTCGCCGCGTTCGGAGCGGCCGGCCTCCTGGTCGCCCTCGCGGGCGCCGGGACCGGCGTCCAGAGCGCCCGGGCGGAGTCGCTGGCGCTCGACGCCGCGCGCAGCGGCAACGCCCGCCTCGCGCAGTCCGGGTACGCGGCCGCGTCGCGCCTCGCCCCCTGGGACGATCGGTACGCCCTCGGCGAGGCGAAGACCTCCGAGGCGCTCGCCGAGTGGCCGCGCGCCGAAGCGGCCTATCGCCGCGCGATCGCGCTCAACGCGAGCGACCCGGTCACGAAGCACGAGCTGGCGCGCCTCTACCTCGCCCACGACGAGCGGTTCGGCGTCCGCGGGGCGGCGGAGGCGACGGCGCTCCTGCGCGCGGCGCTCGATCAGAATCCCTTCTACGCGGAGATCCGAAACGACCTCGGCGTGGCGCTCCTGCGCGCGGGGGATCGCGAGGGCGCGCTCCGCGCGTTTCGCGAAGCCGCCGAGGGGCGGGCGACGTACGTGGATCCTTTGGTCAACCTGGCCGCGATCGCCCTCGAGGACGGGGATCGCGACGCGGCCGCATCGTGGATCCGGCGGGCGCTGGAGCGGAATCCCGATTCCGCCCGAGCGCTGGCCATGGCGTCGAGCCTCGGAATCACCGGGGCGAAGTGAGTCGGCGCCGCACCCGAGAGATTGGTACGACGAGAATGGAACAACACACACGTGACACTCGGATGCATCGAGATCGAGAGGAGGTGAGCAGCCGGTAGTTTTCGGTTGTCAGCAGACTCGAAACGCTATTCCCGAAAGTAGCTTCGTTCAGCAGTTCGCATGAGGGAGGACAAGCAATGCGCAACCGAGCTTTTCTGAAAGTCGCTCTCCTCGGTCTCGTGGCGGTGGCGCTGGTGCCGGGGCTGGCGATGGCCTCGCCGGCGGCCCTGTCGTCGGAGTCCGCGGCCCGGGCGGCGGCGGTGAGCGGACCGATCATCATGGTGTCGCCGCTCAGCAACAATTTCGGCACGGTGAACGTGGGCGCG
>DATIQI010000087.1:0-1785 GCA_035470985.1 Acidobacteriota bacterium | reverse complement strand
GTTTGTCGCGCGCCAGGGCGGGGTCGATCTCGACGACGCGCGCGCCCGTCTCCTCGGGGCCCATGACGAGGAGCCGCTCGCCGCGCGGGGAGACGACCTGGCTCCGCCCGGTGAACGAGACCGTCACGCCGCCCGTCGATTCGCTGCCGAAGCGGTTCGAGGTCGCGGCGAAGATCCGATTCTCCAGCGCCCGCGTGATCATCGCGTCCTGGCAGAAGGGGTGGACGAGGTTCGAGGGGTGCGCGATCACGTCGGCGCCCCGGAGCGCGAGGAGTCGCGCCACCTCGGGGAACCGCCAGTCGAAGCAGATCATCAGACC
Source organism: Acidobacteriota bacterium (assembly GCA_035470985.1). Lineage (GTDB taxonomy): Bacteria > Eisenbacteria > RBG-16-71-46 > SZUA-252 > SZUA-252 > SZUA-252. The sequence goes on along the minus strand of DATIQI010000087.1, from coordinate 1,466 downwards.
GACCCGCGCGCCCGCGACCGTCGCCAGCGACTCGCTCGCGCCGGCGCGATCGAAGACCAGCGTCTCGGTGTCGAAGAGGTGCGGCTTCCGATAGACGACCGCGCCGCCGTCGGGCTGGAGGAGGACGGCCGAGTTGTAGATCCGGTCGCCCGCGCGCTCCGCGATCCCGACCACGAGCGAGCGACCCGTGTCGCGGCAGGCGCGCGCGAGGCGCTCGCAGGAGGGTCCGCCGGGGATCGGCTCGGCGACGGACGCGAGCTCCGCGCGATCGAGGTAGAGGTAGCCGGTGGTCGCGAGCTCGGGAGCGATCAGGAGATCGGCGTCCGTCGAGCGGACGGCGTCTTCGAGGAACGCGGCGTTCTCGTCGGGCCGTCCGCGGCGCGGGGCGAATTGGACGAGGCCGAGTTTCACGGGACTCCCGCGGCGGGGCGCGCCGGGTGCGTGCGTTCGAGACCCTCCCTGGTCACGAGGGCGACCGTAGCACGACCCCTCGCGCCGCGGTCAACGGGATTCCGGCCCGCCTCGCGCGGGGTCGAGGAGCTCGCGCGGATCGAGGGGCGAAACGGGCGTCCCGCGCGGCACGGAGACCGCGAGATCGCGCGGGCGCGCCTCGCGACGAAGCGACCAGTTCCGGAACTCGACGAGAAGCGTCTCCACGTCGGTCGCGAACGCCACGAATCGCGGGAGCCCCGACGCTCCGCGCGACACCCAGACGGTCGCCTTCGGGAGCGAGTCGCCGAGCGAGCGGGCTCCGAGCCGCCACCCTTCGTGGCGCGCGCCGCGCACGGTCCACGTCTCCGGCTTCGCCGAGGCCGCGCCGCGCGTCACGCGCTCCGGCTCGGAGATCAGCTGCCGCAGCCGGGCCGGCGCCTTCGCCCAGGGCGCCTCGTACGCGTGCGGCTCGGCGGGACGATAGAGGACGATCCGGTCGGCGGCGCGGTCGAGCGAGAACTCGTGCGGCGCCTTCCCCTCGGCCTTGTAGCGCATGCCGCGCCCCGGGATGTACCAGACGCGGCCCCGCTCCCGGTCGGGCGGGCCGCCGAAGGGATCGCTCCGCTCCAGCACCACCGACGCGGTCGCTTCGGGGGCGCCGAGGACCTGGCGGACCATCCGCTCGGCCGCGCCGGCGTCCGACGTGGCTGGAACGGCGTCGGACGGCCGGGCGCCCCAGGCGAATGCCAGGACCGCCGACGCGGCGAGCGCGGCTCCGATCGTGAAGCGGCGCGGCGTGACGAGCTCTCGCTTCATGGCTTCGTTTCCTCCCGCGAACCGAGCAGGCGTCCGAGAATCTTCCGGCCCTCCGGATCGTTCACCGAGACCACGCGCCAATCCGAGGGCGCCGGGGGGAGCCGGCGCAGGACGCCTCCCGGAAGCGGATCGACGTCGCGCACGTCGAGCCGGACACGCGCGTCCTCGCGGGTCCACTCGACCCAGCGCGGAATCCGGCCGGCGGCGTAGCGGCGCAT
>DATIQI010000086.1:0-5471 GCA_035470985.1 Acidobacteriota bacterium | reverse complement strand
GCGGTGTGTGGCTAAGCCCACGAATATAAACACTCCCTTGCACTACGCGCAGTACATCACAGGACACGCTGGACCTGGATAGCTCAGCGCGTGGATCAGAAAACAAGATTGAAAATGGGACTGCGGGGAATTGGTGCTTTGCCGTCGCCGGGTGGATCGTCGGCATCGTTATGGGGATCGGGAAGGCAATCGCGGGTCTGTTTCAGGGGATGCGAGCCGGCGACAAGGTTCCCAACGAACAGCGGCAGCGGCTGCCATGGGGTGGCTACAACCGCGAGGTAGACCAGCAGTGGGTGCGCACGTTCATCAGCATCGATGCTGCGGGCGTCGACTGGACGGCGCTATTCTCCCCACCGACCGAGGCGATCCCGTGGCAGCTCGCCGACGGCGTCGACAAGGAGACCTCGAAGATCCTCGGGAAGATCCTCGCGCCCTTCGCCAACAAGACCGTGCGATACAACGGAGGTTACGGATCTCGACGAGGCCGCGCGTCAGGAGCGCCGCCTTCGTCGAATCGCCGAAGGCGAGCCCGTCGCTGATCCCGGCCGCGATGGCGACCACGTTCTTCAGGGCGACCCCGATCTCCACGCCGACGACGTCCTCGTTCGTGTAGATCCGGAACCACTCCGTGGAGCACGCCTCCTGCACCGCCTCGGCGCGGTCGTGATCGCGGCAGGCGGCGACGATCGCCGTCGGCACCTGCCGCGCGACCTCCTCGGCGTGGCTCGGACCCGCGAGCACGACCGCGTCGGCTCCGGCGCCGCCGGGGAGCGTCTCCGCGGCGACCTCGCTCATGCGGCGAAGCGATCCCGTCTCGAGCCCCTTCGTCGCGACGACGACGAGCGGCGCGGCCGCGAACGCTCCCGGCGCTTCCGCCCCGAGACGCGCGGCCGTCGCGCGGAGCGCGTGGGAGGGCGTCACGAGGAGGATCAGCTCCGCGCCCGCGACCGAGCCGCCGAGATCGTTCGTGACGCGGACTCCGTCCGGCAGGAGGACGCCTTGCAGGAAGATGTCGTTCTCGCGCGTCCGCGCCAGGCGCTCGGCCAGGTCGGCCTCGTAGGCCCAGAGTCGAACGTCGTGTCCCTTCGCGAGGAGGACGATCGAGAGCGCCGTCCCCCATCCGCCCGCGCCGATCACGGCGACCTTCACGGCGTCTTCCCTCCCGGCGCCTCGGCGTGCGGCTTGGCGCCCTTCCCGATCAGGGCGGGCTCGGTTCCCTGGACGATCCGCTTCATGTTCGGAATGTGGCGGACGATCACGAGGAGCGCGACGAGGGTGCCGACGATGAGGACCCAGCCTCGCCCCTCGGCCGGCGGCGCGACGAAGAGGAGGAGGAAGGGATAGAGGAACGCGGCGCCGATGGAGCCGACCGAGACGCGTCGCGAGAGCGCGAAGAGGAGGATCCAGACGCCGAACGCGAGCAGGGTCGGCAGCGCGGCCACGCCGAGGAAGACGCCGAGACTGGTGGCGACGCCGCGTCCGCCCTTGAAGCCCGCCAGCGGCGAGAACATGTGGCCCAGGATCGCGGCGAATCCGGCCGCGAGCGCGGTGGGGATGGGCGAGGGCGAAGCGGACACCGCCGCGGCCCCTCCCGCGGCGCCGGCGGCGGCCGCCGCGTAGAGCGGCGCGAAGGAGGCGATGAATCCCTTCGCCGTGTCGAGGAGGAAGACCAGGCCGCCCCACGCGGGGCCGAGCACGCGGAACGCGTTCGTCGCGCCGATGTTCCTGCTCCCCGACGCCTTCAGATCCTTGCCGCGCGCGCGTCCGATCCAGAGGCCCGAGGGGATCGACCCGAGCGCGAACCCAGCCACGATGAAGATCGGATCGATCCGAATGGCCTCAATCCTCCGGCGCGGTGGAGTCGCTCAGCGGCTCCGCCGCCATTCGAGCTGGAGCGGCACGCCCTCGAAGCCGAACCGCTCGCGAAGACCTTTGTCCAGGTAACGTACATAATTATCGCGGATATATCGAGGATTGTTCACGAAAAAGGCGAATGTCGGCGGCCGGGTCCCGGTCTGGGCCGCGTAGTAGATCTTCACGTGCCCGCCCGAGGAGGAGGCCTGGGGCTTCACGCGTCCCACGATCGTCTGGACGGCCTCGTTCAACTCGTGGGTCGGCAACTGCCTCGTGTACTGCTCGTAGACCTTGGCGCACGCGGGAAGGATGTGATGCGTCCCTTTCCCCGTCAGCGCGGAAACGTAGAGCCGCGGCACGTGGGCCAGGAACGGATAGACCCGCGCGAACTCCTCCTCGATCGCCTCCCGCGCCTGGGACGGCGCGTCGACCAGGTCCCACTTGTTGAAGACCACGACGAGTCCGCGCCGCTGCTCGGCCGCGACGGAGGCGAGCCTCGCGTCCTGCTTCGCCGGCTCCCGCCCGATGTCGAGGACGAGGAGGACGATGTCGGAGCGCGAGACCGCGCGCAGGGCGCGCGTGGCGCTGTAGAACTCGATCGGGTCGGTCACCTTCGTCTCCCGGCGGAGCCCCGCCGTATCGACGAGAACGAAGCGGCGCCCGTCCCGCTCCAGGCGCGTATCCACGGCGTCGCGGGTCGTCCCGGCCACCGAGTCGACCACCATCCGGTCCTCCCCCACGATGCGGTTCACGATGGAGGACTTGCCGACGTTCGGGCGGCCGATCACCGCGATCCGGATGGAACCCGGATCCTCGGCGATTTCCCGCGCTTGCGGCAGGAGTCCGATCACCTGGTCGAGGAGATCGCCCGAGGAGCGGCCGTGGAGCGCCGAAACCGGCACCGGCTCCCCGACTCCGAGCGAGTAGAACTCCGCCAGCGCCTCCTCGATCTCGGCGTGGTCCGCCTTGTTGACGACGAGGAGCGTCGGGCGCCCCGCGCGACGGACGCGCTCGGCGACCTCGCGGTCGAGCGGCGTGACCCCTTCGCGCGCGTCCATCACGAGGAGCGTGACGTCCGCCTCGTCGAGGGCGTGGGCCGTCTGGGCGATGATCTGCTTCTGGATCGGATGCGCGCTCTGCGGATCGATGCCGCCCGTGTCCACCAGAACGAAGCGGCGTCCCGCCCATTCCCCTTCGGCGTAGTGGCGGTCGCGCGTCAGGCCGGGCAATTCGTCCACGATGGCGCGGCGCTGTCCCAGGATGCGATTGAAGAGGGTCGACTTGCCGACGTTCGGGCGTCCGACGATGGCGACGATCGGGAGGATCATCGAGAAACCGCCACCCGTCGCGGCGCCGCCCCGGCCGCGCTTCGGGCGGCGTCCGTGGCGTCCCAGCCGATTTCCACCGGCACTCCGAGGCGCGCCGCGAGATCGCCGCGCGTCCGGTCGTCCAGGAAGACCTCGCCTTCCTTCAGGCAATTCGGCGGCAGGAGGACGCGGTCGAACGACCCTTGGCGCTTGAGGGCCGCCTCGATGTCGGCGCCGACCAGGAGCCCGCTCACGGAGACCGTGTCGCCGAAGTAGTCGTTCACGACGACGCAGAGGGACGCGTCCACGTCCGCGGGCGGCCGATCCTCGAGGAGGCGGCGGAGGGTCGGCGCGGCGCTCGTCCCCGTCACGACGGCCACGCGCTCCCGGCGGCCGCTCCGCGATCGGATGTCGTCGCGCCCCGCGCTCCAGCGGTCGATCAGGTCGCGGAGCATCCCGATGCCGTTCTCGTACTGGGGGAATCCCTCGTAGGCCCGCGCCGGCGGCACGTCGCGTCCCGCGAGCACGTACATCTCGTCGGCGGCGAAGACGAGCCGCGTCTTCTTCTCGCGAAGGAGCCGCTTCTGGTGGCCGTGTACGAGATCGATGGCGGCTTCGGCGTCCTCCCGCGTGAAGGTGCGGAGCTGGGGGAGGCGCTCGCGGTGCTTCGTCAACCCGACCGGAACGACCGAGATGGTCTTCACCCAGGGATGGCGCGCGGCCAGCTCCTCGATCGACTTCAGAAGCACGTCGCCGTCGTTGATCCCCGGGCAGATCACGAGCTGGGTGTGCATCTCGATCTCCGCCTCGGCCAGGCGGTCGATCTGCTGGAGGATCAACCCCGACCTGGGGTTCTTCATCAGCCGGACGCGGACGGCCGGATCGGTCGCGTGGACGGAGACGTAGAGGGGCGAGAGGCGCTCGTCCAGGATCCGCTGGAACTCGGGCTCGGAGAGGTTCGTGAGGGTGATGAAGTTCGCGTGGACGAACGAGAAGACGTAGTCGTCGTCCTTGATGAGGAGCTCCCGCCGGACGCCCTTCGGGTGCTGATAGACGAAGCAGAAGACGCAGTTGTTGTGGCAGCGCTTCGGCTGGCGCGCCTCGAACTCGGCGCCGAAGGCGACGCCGTACTCCCGCGCCCCCTCCACGTCGCGGACGACCCCGTCCTTCCCGCGCACACGGACCACCAGCCACTCGTCGTTGATCGCGTGGCCGAAGTCGATCTCGTCGTGGAGCTCCACGTCGTTGATCGCCAGGATCCGCTCGCCGGGCTGGAGGCCGAGCTGGGCCGCGAGCGTGCCGGGTTCGATCCGGGCAATGGTGAAGGCATCACTGAGGCCGATCACGTGGCGTCTCCGAGGAGGACGGTGAGGGAACGCGCAGAATGGTAAGGGGTTCCAGGATTCCGATCAAGCAATGCGAGAAGGGCTCGGACCGGAGGTACTGGAGCGGGCAACGGGATTCGAACCCGCGACCTTCAGCTTGGGAAGCTGACACTCTACCGCTGAGTTATGCCCGCGCCCAATCCGTACGGAGGAGAGAGCCTAGTCGGCGCGCCCCCGCCGGTCAAGGTTCCTCTTCCCCCGGCGGCGAAGCGGGCGCGCCGAAAGCGACCCCAGGACGCGCGTTCCGCGCCGGTCACCGCTCCGCGGCGTCGGCGATCGCGCGCGCGACGCGGGGAAACTCGGCGGCCGATTCGATCGTGAACCAGACCGTGTCGGGCTCCTTTCGAAACCACGTCTCCTGCCGCTTCGCGAGCTGCCGCGTCCGAAGCGCGATCGTCTCGAGCGCGCTCTCCAGCGTGCCGGCGCCGGCCAGGTGCGCGAGCAGCTCCCGGTAGCCGAGCGTCCTCGGCCCCGGCGCCCCTTCCGCGATCCCCCGGGCCGCCAGGGCGCGGGCCTGCTCCAGGAACCCGCGGCGGATCTGGTCCTGGATCCGGTCCGCGATCCTCCGCGCGAGCGCGCTCCGCTCCCATCGGATGCCGAAGCGGAGCGCGTCCATGGACGCGCCCGCCTTCGTCCGCCGGAGCGCGGTGATCGTCTCCCCGGTCAGGCGATGGACCTCCAGTGCGCGGATCACCCGGACCGGATCGCCGGGCGAAATCGCGGCGTGCGCCTCGGGGTCGACCCGGCGAAGCTCCTCCCGGAGCGCGTCGAGCCCCTCCCGCTCGATCCGCGACGTCAGCTCGGCGCGGAGCGCTTCGTCCCGCTCGGGGCCCCGGAAGAGTCCCTGGAGGAGCGCCCGGAGATAGAGGCCCGAGCCGCCCACGACGATCGGCGCGCCGGAGCGCCCTCGAATCGCCTCGATGAC
>DATIQI010000085.1:0-2514 GCA_035470985.1 Acidobacteriota bacterium | reverse complement strand
CCCGTTCCGCCGGTTCCCGGCAAGCAGGGAACGCCCGGCCCACGCGAGGGCTTCTCCACGGCGCGCCTGAGGGTTCCCGCGGTTCCCAGCGTCGTGGACGGCGTCCGCGCGCCACTGGCGGGGAGCGCCGTCCGCCCGGTTCTCGCCATCCGCGTGGCCTTCTCCGACACCCCCGTCGAATCGTCCGCCGCGTACTACAACCGGCTCCTCCTCTTCTTGAACCAGTACTGGAGCCAGGCGACCGACGACGCCGTCACGCTGGCCCCGACCCTGGCCGACTCGGTCTTCACCCTCCCGCAGCCGATGGCCTACTACGGCGACGACGACCGCTTCCAGGAGCGGCTCGTCTTCATGATCCGCGATCTGATCGCGGTGGCGGATCCGGTGGTCGACTTCCGGAACAAGGATCTCCTCGTCTTCCACGCGGGGCAGGGGCAGGAGGCCGACGTCCTCGACAATAGCCGCGACCAGATCTGGTCGGCGTTCGTCACGCCGGACGACTTCAAGGCGATCCTGCCCGATCCGGGCGGGGCGGTCGGCATCGCGACGAACGACGAGGTCGCGCCGGGGGTGCCGTGGCGCGTGACGGAGGCGGCGGAGGTGCCCGAATCGGAGAGCCAGGACGGATACACGTTCGGCATGATGGGCGTGCTCTGCCACGAGTACGGCCACCAGCTGGGACTTCCCGATCTCTACGACACGACGCCGGGCGTGAACGGGACCAACCAGGGGCTCGGCGCGTTCGACATCATGGCGGGGGGCGTCTGGAACTTCAACGGCTTCGTCCCCTCGTTCCCGAGCGCGTGGTCGCGCCTCTTCCTCGGACTTCCGCCGGCGCGCGCGCTGGCGAACGGATCGTTCCAGCTCTCGCGGCATCGGCCGGCGATCGCGCCGCATCCTCGCGCGGTCCAGGTGCCGCAGACCCAGACCGAGTATCTCCTGCTCGAGAACCGGGACCAGGATCCGAACCGGAACGGCCGATTCGACTTCGACGACGCGGGGGCCCGCGCCGATACGTTCGACTTCTACACCGACAGCTACGCCGGGGCCGAGTTCGACTTCTTCCTCCCGGGCGACGGGACGGGATCGGGCATGGCCGTCTATCACGTGGACGAATCGAAGATCGCGGCCGGGCTCGCCGGGAACGTCGTGAACGGCGACACGCAGCGGAAGGGCGTCGACCTCGTGGAGGCGGACGGCGTGCAGGACCTCGACGCGCCGCCCACGTCGCTCAGCGCGGGCGAGCCGAGCGATCTCTTCCGCGCGGGCTACCGCGACGCCTTGACGCCCGACACGAATCCCTCGACGGAGGCGTACGGGCCGACCCGCACCGGCATCTCGATCACGAACATCTCGGCCGCGGACAGTGTCATGTCGTTCGACGTGGCGTTCGACCGAACGCGGGCCGGGTTCCCCAAGGTCCTGAGCGGACGCGTCTTCGGCATCGCCACGCTGGCGGCCGACGTGGACGGAAACGGGACGAAGGAGCTCCTGGTGCCGGTGCAGCGGCTGAACAACACCGGCGCGCTCTACGTCTTCAACGAGGACGGCACCGACTTCCTGGACGGCGACGCCACGCCGACCCCCTTCATCGTCACTCCGGCGACCCGCATCTCGGCGAGTCCGTGCGTCGGAGACATCGACGGCGTGGCGGGGAACGAGATCGTCTTCCAGACCGCGAACAGCGCGATCTGGGCGCTCCACGCGAACGGGACCGAGGTGCTGGACGGCGACTCCAACGCCGGCACCATCGGGATTCTCGTGGGCGGGGGCGGCGTGACGACGAGGGCGCAGCCGATCCTGGTGGACCTCGACGGCGCGCCGGGTCTGGAGATCGTGGTCGGCTCGACGGCGACCGCGCTCGGCGGGTCGTTCCTCACCGCCGTGAAGGCGTCGGGCGGCACGGTCGTCCGCCACGTGCTGCCGATCGCGGGCTCCAGCGACCTGGCGCCGGTCGCGGCGAACCTCGGCGACGATCTCCTTCCGGAAGTGGTGGTCGCCCACACGGCCGTGGTGGGCTCGGAGGATCCGAGCTTCCACGGGCTCTCCATCGCCAACTGGGAGATCTTCGCCGACCCGAATCTGCCGCGCGACGCCGAGTTCGCGAGTTCCTACATGATCCACCAGGGCGGACCCTACGGCGCGCCGGTCCTGGCGGACCTCGATCGCGACGGGTTCTCCGAGGCTCTGGTCGCCGACCGGACCGGCGCGTTCCACGCGCTTCGCTTCGTCTTCACGCCCCATCCTCCGGGCGAGCTCCCCGCGCTCTACGTCGGGACCGAGGAACTCGCGGGGTGGCCCGCGGCGATCGCGGGCGGCGGGCGTGCGGTCGAGGTCTCGGCCGGCGACCTGGAAGGGGACGGCCATCCGGAAACGTTCCAGACGGGCGAGGACGCGCGCGTCGCGGCGTTCCACTGGAACGGCGCCCCTCGGTCCGGCTTCCCGGTCGGCGCGGGCGATCCGCTGGCGCCCGCCGATAGCGCGGGCGTCTGGGCGCCCCTCATCGCCGACGTG
>DATIQI010000084.1:0-2824 GCA_035470985.1 Acidobacteriota bacterium | reverse complement strand
GGATGTCCTTCCCCTTCTGCACGCGGTAGAGAGGCGGCATGGCGATGTAGACGTAGCCCCGCTCGATCAGGGGTCGCATGTGGCGGAAGAGGAACGTGAGCAGCAGCGTCCGGATGTGCGCGCCGTCCACGTCGGCGTCGGTCATGAGGATGATCCGGTGGTAGCGCGCCTTGTCGGCGTCGAACTCGTCGTCGATTCCGGTGCCGAGCGCCGTGATGATCGTGCGGATCTCCTCGTTCGAGAGCATCTTGTCGAGCGAGGCCTTCTCCACGTTCAGGATCTTCCCCTTCAGCGGGAGGATGGCCTGGAATTTCCGGTCGCGCCCCATCTTGGCGGAGCCGCCGGCCGAGTCGCCCTCGACCATGTAGATCTCGCAGAGCGCGGGGTCGGTGAGTTGGCAGTCGGCCAGCTTCCCGGGGAGCGATCCGCTGTCGAGGATCCCCTTCCGGCGGGCGAGATCGCGCGCCTTCCGCGCCGCCTCGCGCGCCTTCGCGGTCTGGATGCACTTGTCCACGACCTTCCGGGCGACGGCCGGGTTCTCCTCGAAGAAGTTCCGGAGTCCCTCGCCGACGATCGACTCGACGACGCCCTTCACCTCGGTCGTGCCGAGCTTCGACTTCGTCTGCCCCTCGAACTGAGGCTCGGGGAGCTTCACGCTGATGACCGCGGTCAGCCCCTCGCGGACGTCCTCGCCGCCCAGCGTCACGTCCTTTAGGCCCTTCGTCAGCCCCTCGCGCTCGGCGTAGTTGTTGATGGTGCGCGTGAGCGCGGCGCGAAAGCCGACCAGATGCGTGCCGCCCTCGATCGTGTTGATGTTGTTCACGAACGAGAAGACGGTCTCCACGTAGGCGTCGTTGTACTGAAGGGCGAACTCGACGGAGATCTTGTCCTTGTCCTTCGCGTAGGAGATCGGGGACGGATGGAGGACGGTCTTGTTCTCGTTCAGGTACTTCACGAACGAGACGATGCCGCCCTCGTACTGGAAGTCGTGCTTGCGGCCGGTCCGCTCGTCCAGGAAGAGGATGCGGATCCCCTTGTTCAAGAACGCCAGCTCGCGGAGCCGCTGGGAGAGGACGTCGAAGTTGTAGTCGGTCGTCTCGAAGATCTTGGGATCGGGCTTCCAGTGGACGATGGTCCCCGTGTCGTCGGCCGGGCCGATCTCGCGGAGATCCTCGCGCACCTCGCCGTGCTCGTACTTCTGCGCGTAGCGCTTCCCGTCGCGGCGAACCTCGACCTCCAGCCACTCGGAGAGCGCGTTCACCACCGAAACGCCGACGCCGTGGAGACCGCCCGAGACCTTGTAGGAGTTCTCGTCGAACTTGCCGCCCGCGTGGAGCGTCGTCATCACGACCTCGACGGCGGGGCGGTTCTGCATCGGGTGCGTATCCACCGGAATGCCGCGGCCGTTGTCCCAGACCGTGACGGTGGTGTCGTTGTGGATCGTGACGCGGACCTCGTCGCAGAATCCGGCGAGCGCCTCGTCCACCGAGTTGTCCACGACCTCGTACACGAGGTGGTGGAGCCCGCTCTGCCCGGTCGAGCCGATGTACATCGCAGGACGCTTGCGGACGCCCTCCAGGCCCTTCAGGACCTGGATGTTCCGCGCGTCGTACGAGTGGCCTTCCTTGGACGGCGCCGTCATGGTCGGCGCGTCCTCATCCGGTCGGCTCAAATCGAGAACCCTCCTTCCCCTTCATCGGAACCAGCCGGATCGCGCGCAAGCGCGCTTCGGCCGGCAGCCGCCCGTTCAGTTCTTCGAGAATCGACTGACGCAGGACGGCGAGATGACCCATCCAAACCGCGCCGCAGACTTCCACCAGGAGCTCCGCGTCGCGAACGCCCGCGGCGCGCGTCCGGCGCGCCACGTCGGGTCCGACGACCTCGGCCCAGAGATCGGTGGCCGCGGCGGCCGCGAATCTCTGCTCCACGCGAAGCCCCGAAAGAACGCGGTCGAGCACCGATCCGACGGCGACCGGATTCCCTCCGCGCTTCCCGAAGCCTCGATTCGCGGTCATGCGGCGTTTCCTCCCACTCCGACCGTGACGGCGCCCGCCGCCAGCGACTCGATCGGGATGGTGCGGAACCGATCGGGCGCGGCCGACAGGGGGCGGCAGGCCGTCACGATGGCCTGGCTCCCCTCGGGCACCAGCGACAAGAGCTTTCCGATCCAGCGCGGATCCAGCTCCGACTCCGGATCGTCGAGGAGCACGACGGGCGGCTCCTGGAGCCGCTCGTCCAACACCCCGGCCAGCGCGAGCCTCAGCAAGATCGAGTAAAGCCGCGCGTACCCGCGCGAGGCTCCGTCGTTCAACTCCCGGCCTTGGATCCGGCACTCCACCCGGGCCCGATGCGGCCCGACGGAGGTCCAGCCGAGCCGGCGGTCGCGGGGCCTCATCGCCTCCAGCCGCCCGGCCCGCTCGGCGGCGTCCACGGCTTCCTCGCCGTACTCGATGCCCGGGATCAGATCCCCGTCCACGATCTCGGCCAGGGCCGCGATCCGCGCGTCGAGGTCGGCGCAGAGCTTCGTTCGCCGGCGATCCAACTCCACGCCCGTCCGCGCCAGGATCTCCTCCCAGGCGGCGCATTCCGCGTCGTCCGCCGGCCTTCCACCGCCCCGCACGGCGTCGGCCAGGAGCCGGTTCCGTTGCTTCAGGGCCGCCATGTACTCACGGAGCGCCCCCACGTACGCCGGCTCCAGCTGGCAGAGCGCGACATCGAGGAAGCGCCGGCGCCCCGCCGGGTCCCCGTTCAGGACCGCCACGTCCTCGACCGAGAAGTGGACCGCCGGGACCCGCCCCAGGAGGTCGGCCAGCCGCTCGATCGG
>DATIQI010000083.1:0-4142 GCA_035470985.1 Acidobacteriota bacterium | reverse complement strand
GCTTCAAGAACGACCGATCACTTTCGTCTGCTTCCGCCACCATGTAGGCGCCACCGCCCAGCCGCGCGTTGCTGCCAAATGCGCTCAGCCGCCCGCCAATCACCGCGGTCGGATCGAGGCCCACATCCGGACGCTGCTGCTCACGTTCCTCTTCCGCCACATGCGACCCCTGATCGAGCGGGGCTACGTCTACATCGCCATGCCGCCTCTCTACCGCGTGCAGAAGGGGAAGGACATCCGCTACGCCTACAACGAGGCGGAGCTGGTGAAGCTTCAGGAGGAAATGGGGAAGAAGGGGGTCACGCTCCAGCGCTACAAGGGCCTGGGCGAGATGAACCCCGACCAGCTCTGGTCCACCACCATGGACCCCGAGCACCGGACCGTGATGAAGGTGACGCTCGACGACCTGGTCGAGGCCGACCGCATGTTCACGATTCTGATGGGCGACCAGGTGGAGCCGCGACGGAAGTTCATCGAGGAATACGCCGAGAGCGTCCGCAACCTGGACGTCTAGCCGTCTAGAGATCCCATTCCAGGAGGAAGTCCCGAACGATGGCCACACGCGACAAAGTCATCCCCATCTACGTCGAAGACGAGATGCGGAATTCCTACATCGACTATTCGATGTCGGTCATCGTGTCGCGCGCGCTCCCCGACGTGCGGGACGGCTTGAAGCCGGTCCATCGCCGCGTCCTGGTGGCGATGCGCGAGCTGAACCTCCTCCACGACCGCCCCTTCCGAAAGTCCGCCAAGATCACCGGCGACGTCACGGGCAACTACCACCCGCACGGGACGGCGGCCGTCTACGAGACGATGGTCCGCCTGGCGCAGGACTTCTCCATGCGCTATCCCCTCGTGGACGGGCAGGGGAACTTCGGGTCGGTGGACGGCGACGCGCCGGCGGCCGAGCGGTACACCGAGGCGCGCCTGACCGAGTTCGCGGAGGAGATGCTCCGCGACATGGAGAAGGAAACGGTCGACATGCGGCCGAACTACGACGAGTCCCGCGAGGAGCCCGTCGTCCTTCCCGCCGCGGTCCCGAACCTCCTGGTGAACGGCTCGGCCGGCATCGCGGTCGGCATGGCCACGAACATCCCGCCGCACAATCTGCGCGAGATCGTCGACGCCATCCACCACGTGATCGACAACCCCGAGTGCCCGATCGAGGATCTGCTGAAGATCGTCAGCGGCCCCGATTTCCCGACGGCCGGAATCATCTACGGCCGCCAGGGAATCCACGACTGCTACACCACCGGCCGCGGCCACATCTCCGTCCGCGCGGCGGCGATCATCGAGGAGCTGAAGAAGGACCGCCAGGCGATCATCGTCACCGAGATCCCCTACATGGTCTCGAAGGCGGCGCTCCTCGAGAAGATCGCGGATCTCGTGAAGGAAGGGACGATCGACGGCATCTCCGACCTGCGCGACGAGTCGGACCGCGACGGGATGCGGATCGTCATCGAGCTGAAGCGCGACGCGCAGCCGCGCGTGGTCCTGAACCAGCTCTTCAAGCACACCCAGATGCAGACGACCTTCGGCGCGAACATGCTGGCGCTGGTCGGCAAGCGGCCCGTCACGCTGACGCTGAAGGAGATGATCCAGCACTACATCGCGCACCGCCAGGAAGTGGTGGTGCGGCGGACCCAGTTCGACCTCGCGGAGGCCGAGCGGCGCGCCCACATCCTCGAGGGCTTCAAGATCGCCCTCGACAACATCGACGAGATCGTCGCCCTCATCAAGGCGTCGGCCAACACCGAGCGGGCCCGCGAAGCGCTGATGACGCGCTTCGGCCTCTCCGAGATCCAGGCGAACGCCATCCTCGAGATGCGCCTCTCCCGCCTCACCGGGCTCGAGCGCCAGAAGATCGAGGACGAGTACCTGGAGGTCATCCAGTTGATCGAGCGGCTCCGCGCCATCCTCGCGAGCCCCGCCAAGGTGCTCGCCCTCATCAAGGAGGAGCTGGGCGTCGTGCGCGAGAAGTTCGGCGACGAGCGCCGCACGCGGATCGAAGCCGCCTCGGGCGAGTTCGAGATCGAGGACCTGATCGCCGACGAGGACATGGTCGTCACGCTCTCCCACGCGGGCTACATCAAGCGCCTCCCCCTGAACGCCTACCGCACCCAGCGGCGCGGAGGACGCGGGATCACGGGCGCCGGCACGCGCGAGGAGGACTTCATCCAGCACCTCTTCGTCGCCTCCACGCACGCCTACATGCTCGTCTTCACCGACCGGGGCCGCGTCCACTGGGTGAAGGTGCACGAGATCCCGCAGGCGGGGCGCGCGGCGAAGGGGAAGGCCATCATCAACCTCGTGGACATGGGGCAGTCGGAGCGCGTGGCCGCCGTCCTCACGGTGAAGGACTTCGCGGCCGACCGCTTCCTCATGATGGCGACGGCCAAGGGGACGGTGAAGAAGACGTCGCTCGACGCCTACTCGAACCCGCGCCGCGGCGGCATCGTGGCGATCGGGATCGACGACGACGACCGCCTGATCGACGTGGCGATCACCGACGGGACGCAGGACATCATCCTCTCCAAGCGCGACGGCCAGGCCATCCGATTCCGCGAGACCGACGTCCGGCCGATGGGCCGCACGGCGTACGGGGTGCGCGGCGTCACGCTCGCGGCCGACGACGCGGTGGTCGGCATGATCGCCGTGAGGCGCGCGGCCAGCCTCCTCGTGGCCACGCAGAACGGCTACGGCAAGCGGACGCCCATCTCCGAGTACCGGGTGACCGGTCGCGGCGGGAAGGGGATCATCTCCATCCAGGCGAACGACCGGAACGGCCCCGTCGTCGCGGCGCTCGAGGTCGTGAGCGAGGACGACGTGATGCTCATCACGCGAGGCGGCATGATCATCCGGACTCCCGTCTCCGGCATCTCCGAGATCGGCCGGAACACGCAGGGCGTGCGGCTCATCAATCTGGAGCCGGGCGATCAGCTGATCGACGTCGCTCGCGTCGAGGAGAAGGAAGAGAGCGAGGAGGCGTGACCCTCTGACGCGCGACTCGCGGATTCCCGCCTCGACGGTCCGCCGTCTCTCGGGCTACTACCGCGTTCTCGAGGAGCTGGAGCTGGAAGGGCAGCGCACCGTCTCGTCGCAGGGCCTCGCCCACGCGAGCGGCGTCACCTCCGCGCAGGTTCGAAAGGACCTCTCCTACTTCGGCAATTTCGGGAAGCGGGGCCTCGGCTACGCCGTGGCCCGGCTCCGGAAGGAGATCCGGCTCATCCTGGGGCTGAACCGCCGCTGGCGCGTGGCGCTGGTGGGGGCCGGGAACATGGGCTCCGCGCTCTTCGCCTACAAGGAATTCCGCCGCCAGGGCTTCGACATCGTCGCCATCTTCGACGTGAGTCCCGACCGGGTGGGGCAGAAGTGGCGGGATCTCACCGTGCGCCATCTGGACGATCTCCGCGCCGAGACCGAGCGGCTGGCGCTCGAGATCGGCGTCATCGCGGTTCCCGCGCGGGCGGCGCAGGCGGTCGCCGACCGGCTGGTCGCGGCCGGCATGCGCGGCATCCTCAACTTCGCCCACCGGCGCATCCAGGTGCCGCCCACGACGGCGCTCCGCACCGTGAATCTCTCCATCGAGCTGGAAGGCCTCGCCTTCGCCATCAAGGCCCTCGGCGCGAAGCCGGCGAAGAAGCCGCGCCGCGCGCCCGCGGGCGAATGACGCAGCGGCCCGACCCGCGGCGGCGGCGCCCGCGGCGGCCATGAACCGGGCCGATCTCGCCCTCCTCGCGGTCGCCGCCATCTGGGGCACCACGTTCGCGCTCCTGCGCGATTCGATCCGGATCCTCCATCCCGTGGATCTCATGGCGATCCGCTTCACGATGGCGGCGATCGTCCTGGCCGCGCTCTACGGGCGGCGCGTTTGGCCGATCACGGGACGCGCGTGGCTCGACGGGACCCACATCGGACTCTGGCTCGGCGCCGGCTACCTGGCGCAGGTGGTCGGGCTCGCCACCATAACGGCCTCGCGCTCGGCCTTCATCACCGGCACCTACGTCGCCTTCGTGCCGATCGTGGCGATGATCTTGATCCGAATGCGGCCCCGGTTCTCGGAGTACGTGGGGATCGGGCTCATCCTGGCGGGGCTCTACGCCTTCTCGGCGGACGCCGGTTTCTCGCTCGCGGCGGGCGAC
>DATIQI010000082.1:0-15113 GCA_035470985.1 Acidobacteriota bacterium | reverse complement strand
GCTCCTCCTCGTCGCGCTCGTGGCGGTCGCGGCCCTCTGGCCGGCCGCGGCGCCGGCCCGAATCCTCGTCCCGATGGACACCGCGCAGGCCGACCACCTCCGCGCCTACGGGCTCGTCTACTGGGCCCTTTCACGCGGCCTCCACGGCGAGTGGCTCCTGAACTACCGGGGCGGATCGTTCCTCCTTCCGGAGGGCGCGGGCATCCCCGACGAGGCGCTGGTCCGCGGCGTGACGCTGGAATCGGTGGACGATGCGGGCGTGGCCCGGATCATGGCCGAGATCGCCGACAACAACATGGAGGCGATCAAGCTGGAGACGTCGCCGCGCGTGGCGGTCTACGTGCCTCCGAGCGCGCCCCCCTGGGACGACGCCGTTCAGCTGGCGCTCGAGTACGCGCAGATCCCCTACACGAAGCTCTGGGACGCCGAGGTGCTGGACGGGCGCCTGAACGACTACGACTGGCTCCACCTCCACCACGAGGACTTCACCGGCCAGTACGGAAAGTTCTACGCGGCGTTCGCCTCGGCCGACTGGTACCGCCGGCAGGTGATGGAGAACGAAGGGGTGGCCTCGCGGTACGGATTCCGGAAGGTCTCCGAGTTGAAGAAGGCGGTCGCGCAGGCGATCAAGCAGTACGTGGCGCAGGGCGGCTTCCTCTTCGCCATGTGCTCCGGGACCGACACATTCGACATCGCGCTCGCCGCGCGCGGCGTGGACATCGTCTCGAAGGAGTACGACGGGGACGGCGTGGACGGGAGCGCCTCGTCGCGCCTCGACTTCGACCAGACGCTGGCGTTCCGGAACTTCGAGCTGGAGATGAACCCGCTCGTCTACGAGTACTCGAACATCGACACCACGAACAAGGCGGCGATCCGGGGCCAGCTGACCGACACCTTCACGCTCTTCGACTTCTCCGCGAAGCAGGATCCGGTGCCGTCCATGCTGGTGCAGGACCACGTGGCGACCATCAAGGGCTTCCTGGGGCAGACGACGGGATTCGAGAAGACCCTCCTGAAGCCGGGCGTGACGGTGCTCGCCGAGACGCCGGGCTTCGACGACGCGAAGTACATCCACGGCCACTACGGGAAGGGGACCTTCACGTTCTACGGAGGCCACGATCCCGAGGACTATCAGCACGCCGTGGGCGATCCCCCCACCGATCTCTCGCTCCACAAGAACTCGCCCGGCTACCGCCTCATCCTGAACAACGTGCTCTTCCCGGCGGCGGAGAAGAAAGAGAAGAAGACGTAGGGGGCAGCGTGACGCGACGGCGGCTCCGGCCGCGCCTCCAAACGGATCCTCGCTCACTCCTCGCGCGCGCGACGCTCGCCTGCCTCCTCGCGGCGCCCGCGCCGGCCTTCGCCGACACGCCCGCCGCGGCGGCGCCTCCCGCCGCGACGCCTCCCGTCTACGACGCTCCCGTCACCATCTCCCCGTACGGCCTGGTCTTCGTGGAGGTCGCCGTGAACGGCCGGCGGGCGCTCGCGCTGGTGGACACCGGCTCCTTCCGCGGCGTGGAGATCTCGTCGCGCCTCGCGACCTCGCTCGGATTGGCGCTGAAGGATTCGGAGACCATCGCGAAGCGGCACGAAGGGAAGGAGCTCCGGCTCCGCGAGGGGCGCGCCGAGACCCTCGCGATCGGCGGCATGAAGCGCCTGGACGTGCCGGTGAGCCTGGTGGAAGGCGACGTGGAGCGGATCTCCGAGCGCGTGGAGACACCGTTCGACGTGATCCTGGGTTGGGGATTCCTCTCGCGTTATTTCATCCTTCTCGATTACCGCGAGCGGACGATTCGATGGAGCGAGGGCGCGTGGACGGAGGGCGAACGTCCCGGCGCCGGCCGCGCCGCGCCGATTCCCTACGAAACCGTGAAGGGGGTCCCGGTTGTCACGGGTGTGATCGGCGCCGATTCGCTGCGATTGCTCGTCGATACCGGAGCCCCGACGTGCAACCTGGACGCGGCGATCGCCGGCGCGCCGGCGGGCGAACTCGTCCCGCGATCGCTCGATCTCGGCGGAGGGCGGACGGAGGTCTCGTTCCGGGTGAAGGACCTCGGGGTGATCCGTGAGTCGCTCGGATGCTCGGCCGTCCTGGGGAACAACCTGTTCGCGGCAGGCCGGCTCTACTTCAGGCCCGGCGAGGGGACGATTTCGATCGTTCGCCCGTAAAGAGGATGCAAACGCCCCCTTCGCGGGACGCCGCTCCCTGCGACCCCTCCGCTCCGAGAACCTTCGACGTCCCGCCGGCCCGCGTCTACCGCGAGTGGAAGAACCCGGCGAAGAGGACGTACAGGAGCAGGCCGATGATCGGCAGCAGCACGGCCAGCGTGATGAGCGCGAACGTGCCGATCACGGGCGGAACGTGATGATGATGTTCCTGCATGGCTCCCTCCCTTGGGGCGGCCCTTCCTGCGGGGCGCGCCTGCCGCCGTGGATTCCTGCAGAAGCCGTACCGAACCGTCACGTTTCGGCGCCGAAGCCCGCTAGCGCACGCGCCGGGAAGGGGTTGCGACAAGAGGCCGCGGCGCCTGTCCGTTTCGCCGCGGCCTCTTCGTTCATGACGGCTTGTCAGTCGGGCTGACATGAAGGTCACACCCTTGTCCACACACTCCGCGCATCCGGCGGAGGCGCCCGGATGTTCCATTTCGTGTGCACGACTCGATCCTCGCTCTATTTAAAAGCGGAGGCCGAGGCCGACCAGACCCATGCCGGTGATGCCGATGGTCCCTTCCACCGTCGGCGAAAACCGGTAGCCGACTTCGAGCCCCCACGAGGGGCCGTAGACGAAGTTCGCCCGCCCGACCCACTGGGGGGCGAACGCGTACGACGTGGCCAAGCCGAGCTCCGGCCTCATCCCGCTTCGATTCGCGAAGGCTCCAAAAACGCCTGCGATGGATGGCCGGCTCTCGTTCCCTTCCAGGAACTGGTGCATGTAGTGTCCGCCGACCACGAGGTCCGAATCGAAGTCGCGGTCGCCCGGACCGAAGTCGGAGAAGTAGACGTCGTTCGGGTCGGTGCCGACGTACATCCCGAGCCCTCCCCGTTCGGAGAGCCCGACGGCCAGCCGCCCGAAGGCGCCGTTCCCGACCCCGAACCCCGCCTCGTTGTACCCGGCCCGAATATCGGCGTCGGGGATCGAGGCGCGGGCGACCGCCGGCCAGAGCGCGGCCACGAGGGCGGCGAGCATGAGGCCCCACACCACGTATCCGACGGGGCCGGCGGCTCGAGTCCGAATCACGTGTCTCATGACAATGCCTCCTACAGACGGAACGCGACGCCGAGCGACATCGTCCAGAAGTCAGGATCGAATTGCTCGGGAATGAGCCGCGTTTCCTGGTCCTCCAGCATCACGTAGCGCCCGGTCAGGTCGAGCGCCGCGCGCGGCGAGAGCGGAACCTGCATGCCGCCGCCGACGTGGATGCCGAAGTCCTGGTTGGTCTCGTCTTCGATCAGCGGATTGGCGTAGTCGAGCCGCGTGTGGTACCAGCCGACGCCGCCGTCGAGATGGAGCGCGCGAACCGGCGAGACGAGGAGCGAGGCGGTCACGGGAATCATCTTCACGTTCAGATCCCCGCCGTACTGCTCGTCGCGGTGGTAGCCGACCCCGATCTCGGTCTGCACGATCTGCGGCACCAGAGTGCCGCGCAGCGCGAGTCCCAGGAAGGTCTTCGTGTTCTCGTCGCCATCCACCGCGCGCGTGATGCCGAGCGAAGGGACGATCTCCGCGGACCGCGCCGTCGCGGCCCAGGTCAGGAATCCGGCTGCCGTGGCGACCGAGATGGCCGCCGCGACGACGCGCACCAGGCGCTGCTTCCTTCGTCGATACGAGAAGTAGGAAATGGTCCGAGTGGTCGCGCTCATGAGAGTGCCTCCTTTCACAGAGTCGTTGCATGAGCCGCTTCTACGATGACGGCGCCGGTCCTACCGACCTCCGGGAGGGGATGGCTAGGTAGGGAGTGGTTGCCGGCAGGCCGGCGCCGCGTGGGATAGCGGTCTCACGGATCGTGCCGAGCGGGGGGCCGATCGCTCCCGCGCGGGGACAAGGGGTTGGGGGATGGGGAGTTGGAGCGGCGGGGGCGCGGGTGGCTGGATGGAGCCCGGGTGGGGCGACCGTCCCGGTGGCGGACAGAAACGGACGGCCTCGTACACCGTGGGGCCGGGCGGCGAGGCCACCGGACGGATCTTTCGCGTCCGGGGTCGCGACTTCGGGCGCGGCGTTAGAACAAACCGTCCACCACGTAGAGGTCGTTCAATCGCTGCGAATACGAGTACGCGATGCCCCGTTCGTCCGGCGTCATGCGAATGACGGTCAAGCCCTCGACTCCGGTCGTGTCGGTCGGCGACAGTTGGAAGCAGGGCGTTCGCTCGCCGGTCTCGACATCGACGCGCGTCACCGTGGCGGGAAGCGCGCCGCGCGTGAAGACGAGGATCGAACGGCCGTCCGCGCTCCACCGGATCGGCCGCTCGCTCGCCTGGATCCCCGCCACGGGCATCGTGGCGCCGCCGGCGACGGGGAAGCGGCGGAACGTGAGATCCGGTCCGCGCGCCGCCACCCACGATCCATCCGGGGAGACGAGCATGTCGAAGGAGCTGATCCCCTCGTCGGTGAAGGCGGCGTACTTCCCGGTGACGGCGTCCACCTTATAGAGGCGCGCGCCGCGGCCCGGCTCCTCGCCCAGCACGCAGAGCGTGCCGCCGTCTGGGAACCAGACCGCGTTGTGGACGTCGAGCCCTTCGGCCGGGATGGTCCGCGCGGTGCCCGCGCCGCAGGGGAGGAGGTCGAGCCGGCCGGGCGAATAACCGACCCCCGCCAAGACCCAATCGCCGTCCGGCGACATGGCGAAGCAGGCGCCGTCGCCGAGGCGGATGGCCGGCGAGCCGTCGGTGCCGCGCGAGTAGACCGAGTGGAGCTCGCCGCCGCCTACCCCGGTCTCGTCGAAGACGATGCGCGAGCCGTCCTTCGTGATGTCCCTCACCAGAGTCCAGTCGAGCCAAGTGAGATCGCGCGCCGTCGCGTCGGCGGCGAGCTGGTATTGGGTTCGCGAGCGCTCGCTTTCGAGGACGATCAAAGCCGAGCCCTGGCGCGAAACGTCGAGCAGGGTCATGTGGCCCGGAACTTCGAGGAGGGGCCGCTCGACCCCGTCGAGCGTGACGGCGTAGATGGAGCGGCCGACGCCGGTGCGGAACGCGGTGAAGATGATCTCGGATCCGGAAGGGGACCACGCGAGACCGCGGGCGCTCCCCCACCCCTTCGAGAGCTGGCGGACGTGGCCCTGGAGATCGACGGCGGCGGGGCCGCCCATGTCGTCGCCGCGCACCGGATGATCGAGGAAGGCGACGTGCTTCCCGTCGCGCGAGACGCGCGCGTGGCTCACCCAGCCCGTCGTCTGGTAGATCGGGGTCCCCATCGGGAACTCGATCAGGGTCTTGCCGCCCTCCTCGCGCACCACGCAGAGCTGGCGGCCGTCGGGGCTCCAGTCGGCCTCCAGGACGTCGTCCAGGAGCTCCCGAGGCGCGCCGCCGCCGACCGGCATCCGCGCGAGCATTCCGGCGTAGAGGAACCCACCCTTCGTCACGCGGCGAAGGGAGACCGCCATCTCGCCCGTGGACGATATCGCGTAGAGATCGGTCTTCGGGAATCCGAGCGAGCGGGATTCCGGATTGCCCGGATAGGCCCAGTAGAGTTCGACCGGCCGGCCCTCCCACGCCGCGCCGTAGCAAACCCCCTGGCCGTCGGGCGCGAAGCGCGCCGAGAGAATGTGGCCCTCGCGGTAGGTCGTGCGGCGGAACGTGTGGCGGCTCGGGGCCTGCGCGATCTCCGCCGCCCCACCTCCCGCCGCGGCGGCTCCCGCCGCCGCGCGGCGCGGCGCGCCGGCGCCCGCTTCGACCAGCGCGAGCGCGAACGCCAGATCGCGCGCCGAATCGAAGCGGTCGTCCGCGCGCTTCTCGAGGCAGTGCTCGATCACCGAGGACACGCCCGGGGCGGCCTCCTCGATCTCCGGGGCGAGCGGCTCCGGCTCGCGGCTCAGGATGGCGCTCATCCGGTCGGCGTGCGACCCGCCCTCGAAGGCGCGGCGCCCCGTCAGCATCTCGTAGAGGATCGCCCCGAGCGCGAAGACGTCGGTCCGGTGATCGGTCGGCTGCTCGCGAATCTGCTCCGGAGACATGTAGGAGGCGGTGCCCAGGATCGTGCCGGTCGCCGTCAGCTGCGTGTGGATGGGCCCCGTCTTGTCCGGGTCGCCCGGCTCGGCGTGGATCAGCTTCGCGAGGCCGAAGTCGAGGATTTTCAGGTGATCGGCCGCGACGAGCATGATGTTCTCCGGCTTCAGGTCGCGATGCGCGATCCCCTTCGCGTGCGCGGCGGCCAGGCCCTTCGCGATCTGGATGGCGAACGAGAGGGCCCGGCGCGGCGGCAGAGGGCCCTGGCCGAGGCGCGCGCGAAGATCTTCCCCCTCGAGGAGCTCCGACACGATGAAGGGCGTCGTTCCGTCGGAGCCGATGTCGTGGATGGCGATGACGTTCGGGTGGTTCAACTGGCCCGCGGCGCGCGCCTCCCGCTCGAACCGCTTCAGGCGGTCGGGGTCCTCCACGAACGAGCGGGGGAGGACCTTCACGGCCACGTCGCGGCCAAGCCGGCCGTCGCGGGCGCGATAGACCTCTCCCATCCCGCCTCGGCCGATGAGTTTTTGGATCTCGTAGGGGCCGAGACGACTGCCGGGGGCGAGCGAGTTCAGCATGGGGTGGGCGTGCCTCCGTGGAGCGGTGTCTCGGCGTCGATCGAAGTCCGACCGGGAACGATGGCGGCCGATCGGGCCCAACATTATATCAGAGGCCGCGCGGCCTTCGGGGACTAGGCGGCCTTCCCGCGAAGGTGACGGAGGAGGTCGAGAATCTCGCGGCCGTACTTGGCCGCCTTCTGCGCTCCGATGCCGTGGCACTCGAGGAGCGCCTCCGGCGTGGCCGGGTCGCTCGCGGCGATGTCCTCCAGCGCGCGGTCGGTCGCGACCGTGAAGGCGGGCTTTCCCTCGAAGCGGGCCCGCTCCAGACGCCATCGCCGGAGGGCGTCGAACCGCGCCCCGTATCCGGCGGCCCGCGGCGCGCCGCCGGCCTCGGCGGATCGGGTCGCCGCGCGCGCGCCCGACGATTTCGACGCCCGGCCGCCGCGCGTCCGTCCCTTCGCCTCGGCCCGCGGGGGCGGCAGGATCAGCCGCGCTTCGCGCCTCCCCTGCAGCACGGCCCGCCCGAGATCGGTGAGCTCGAGAAGCGGGTACTCCCCCTCGGTGAAGTCGATCCATCCCGCCGTCACGCAACGCTGCATCACCTGCGTCACCCACGGCTCGGGATACTCCTTCAGCGATCCGAACTCGGGCCTCGTCGCGAGTCCGTAGCGAACCAGCCGGTCGTCGCCCTGCCCGACGAGGAACTTCACGGTCACCTTCAACCCGAGCCGGCGGTCGACGAGCTTCACCGCCGCCAGAACGGCGGCCGCGATCTCCGCCGATCGCTCCATCCCGGGACCGCCCGCGCCGGCCGCTCCGTCGGCCAGCCGCAAGCAGACGTCGCACCTTCCGCAGCCGTGCAGCGTCTCGACCTCGTCGCCGAAGTAGCGAAGGATGGCGTCGTGCCGGCAGGTGCCGCCCTCCGCCCAGCGGAGGAGATCCTGGAACATGGACCAGCGGTGCTGGATCCACTCCTCGGACGCCCCCACGTCGAGCGCGCCCCGCTCGATCAGAGCCTTGCGGCGCATCATGTCGTTCGAGCGGAGGACCAGGAGCCCGAACGCGTCGAGCCCGTCGCGTCCCGCGCGTCCCACCTCCTGGTAATAGGCCTCCACCGAGTCGGGGGGCGAGAGATGGATCACCGCGCGGACGTCGGCCCGGTCGATCCCCATTCCGAACGCGTTCGTCGCGGCCACGACGTCCAGGTCCCCGGACATGAAGCGGCGCTGCACCTCCGTTCGATGCTCGGCCGAAAGTCCCGCGTGGTACCAGCCGGCGCGGTAGCCCGCCGCGCGGAGCCGCTTCGCCTCCCGCTCCGTGTCGGCGCGGCTGAGGCAGTAGACGATGGCCGCTCCCGGCTTGCCCGGGTAGGGCGGCGGGCCTCCGATCGCCTCGACCAGCGCCTCGTCCACCTCCGTGTGCGCCTCGGCCGACGACGCGGGCGTGGCGACCCGGAGCGCGAGATTCGGTCGCGCGAAGCCGCGGAGCACCTGAGGCGTGTCGGCGCCCAGGTTCAATTGAACGACGATGTCGTCGCGGACGGCCGGCGTCGCCGTGGCCGTGCAGGCGAGGACCATCGCGCGCGGGAAGTTCGCGACGAACGCGCCGATCGCCAGGTACTCGCGCCTGAAGTCGTGCCCCCACTGGCTGATGCAGTGGGCCTCGTCCACCGCGACGAGGGGGCAGTCGAGTTCCCGCACCAAGTCCTGAAAGCCGGGATAGGGAAGCCGCTCGGGCGCGACGTAGACCAGCTTGTACTCGCCGGCGCGAATGCCGCGGAGCCGCGCGCGCGCTTCGACGTCCGTGAGCGTGCTCGCGAGGTACGTGGCGGCGACGCCGCGGGCGGCGAGCGCGTCCACCTGGTCCTTCATCAGCGCGATGAGCGGCGAGATGACGAGCGTCGTTCCCGGGAGCATGGTCGCCGGCAACTGATAGATGAGACTCTTCCCGCCGCCCGTCGGCGCCACGAGGAGAAGTCTCCGGTGGCGGAAGAGCGCCTGAAGGGCTTCCTCCTGGCCGGGACGGAACGAGGAATATCCGAGCGCCCGGATGGGCGGCGTGAAATCGGGCATCGCGTGGCGCATGGTCGATCCGCTACGGGGCAGGGCGCGATGGAGATCGGTGGACGAGGAGCAGCCGTGAATCTACCGGAGCGACGCTCGCGACGGTAGATGGTATCCTCGCGCGCATGCTTTCCGCCGGATCGAGCATCGGACCCTACCGCATCGAGCGCGAGATCGGGCGCGGCGGAATGGGCGTCATCTTCCTCGCCCAGGACACGCGGCTCGGCCGCGCCGCGGCCATCAAAGCGCTGCCGGAAGACGTGGCGGGCGACCCCGACCGACTCGCCCGATTCGAGCGCGAGGCGAAGGCGCTCGCGTCGCTCACCCATCCGAACGTCGCGGGAATCTACGGCCTGGAGGAGAGCGGCGGGCACCGATACCTCGCGCTCGAGTACGTCGAAGGCGAGTCGCTGGCCGAGCGCCTGGCGCGCGGGCCGCTCTCCATTCCCGAGACGATCGACATCGCGCTCCAGATCGCGGCGGGGATCGAGGCGGCGCACGAAGCCGGGATCATCCACCGCGACCTGAAGCCGGCCAACGTCGTCATCACGTCCGCGGACCAGGCGAAGGTGCTCGACTTCGGACTCGCGAAAGGACGGGTGGTCGAGGGGCCGAGCGCCGCGAGCCCGACCGCCGGTGCCGCGAACTCGCCGACGATCGCGCATTCGCCCACGCTCCTCCACTCGCCCACGCTGCAGACCCCGGCCACGATGCCGGGGGTGATCCTAGGCACGGCGGCCTATCTCTCGCCCGAACAGGCGCGCGGCAAGGCGGTGGACCGGCGCACCGACATCTGGTCGTTCGGCTGCCTCCTCTACGAGTGCCTGACCTCCCGGCTGGCGTTCGAAGGGGAAACCGTCTCCGACACGATCGCGAAGATCCTCGAGCGCGAGACGAGCCTCGACGCGCTTCCGGCCGCGACGCCGCCCGCGCTCCGCGCCCTCCTCGCGCGCTGCCTCGAGAAGGATCCGCGCCGCCGCCTGCGCGACATAGGCGACGCGCGCCTGACGCTGGAGGAGTTGAAGGCCGGACGTTCCACCGCGGCGCTCGCCGCGATCGGCGCCTCGCAAACCGCCGCGGAGGGAGCCGCCGGCCTCGATCCCGCGGCCGCGAAGGCGGCGGCGGCCGCGGGGAGACGCCGGGCGATCTTGATCACCGCGGGGGCCTTCGCTGCCGGCGCGGTGATCGCGGTCGCGGCGTGGAGCCTGCTCGGGCTCGGGGACGGGGCGCCCTCGGGCGGCGCCTCCTCCGTGGCCCGCCTTTCGGTCGCCGTTCCCGAGCACCTCCGGCTGCAGGGCATCACCATCTCCGGCGACGGCGCCACCGTGGTCGCGCGGGCCCTCCTGCGCGATCCCCCCGCGGGGGAGACGCCAGTGTCGATGATCTACCTCCGCCGGATCGACGGCGAGAAGTTCGAGCCACTGCGCGGCACCGAGCGCGTCCAGGGCTTCTGGCTCGACCCCAAGGGTAAGTGGATCGAATACCTGATTCCCGTCTCCGAGCGCTCTTCGAAGCAGAAGCGGATGAGGGCCCCGCTCGACGGGAGTTCGCCCGCGACCGAGCTCGGGCTCTGGGATGAGTCGTGGATGGGCACTCCGGAACCTCTCGAGTCGGGCGATCAACTGGTCTCGACGAGCTCGGGAACGGCGTACGTCCGGATCCCCGCCGCCGGCGGGGCCCCCTCCGAGGCGAAGCCGTTCGCCCCGCTCGCGCCCGGAGCCCGAGCCGACCTCTCGGCCTCCCTCCCCGGCGATCGGGGGGTCCTCCTCTCGATCGCGTCGTACGAGGGGACCGTCTACTCCCAGAGCGTCGGGGTCCTCGACCTCAAGTCGGGAGCGACGAAGATCCTCGTCCGCGACGCGGGCTCGCCTCGCTACTCGCCGACCGGGCACCTCCTCTTCACGCGACGCGACGCGCTTTTCGCCGTGCCATTCGAGCTCGGTTCGCTGGAACTGAAGGGCCAGCCCGTGGTCATCATGGATGGACTCCGGATCCCCGCGGCGTGGTCCAACGCGGGATTCGGCCTTTCCAGGAACGGCATCCTCAGCTTCGCCGCCGGCGGCTTCGTGGGGAAGGACCGACGCCTCGTCCTCGTCGGCTCCGATGGACGCGCCGAAAACTGGTCCGACGAGCGGCTTCCGTTCGAGGTGGGGGTCTGGGCCTCTCCCGACGGGGCGCGCGCCGTATCCGTCGTCGCCAACGCCACCGCCATCTACGAGATCTGGCTCTCCGAGCGCGGGAGCGGTTCCTCGCGGCGCCTCATCGCCCACGAGGGCGTGGACTGCAACTTCCCGGTTTGGTCGCCCGACGGCGCGATGCTCGCCTACTTCCGGACCTCCCAAACGGAGGACGACGGTGTCTACGTCGTTCGCGCGGACGGCGCCGGCACGCCACGGAAGATCGCCGCCGCGACGAAGGGCGTCACGCTCCTCCCGACCACCTGGACGCGCGACGGCTCCCGAATCCTCCTGACGCGCATGGAGGGGGGGAAGTCCGGGATCGTGTCTGCTCCGGTCTCCGGATCGGGAACGGCGCCATCGGAACCCGAATGGGTGATCCCGAAGGGAATCGGTTTGTCCGGGATGGCGGCACTCTCTCCCGACAATCAGTTCCTCGCCTACTTCTCGGATGAGGGGGGCCCGGGCCAGATCTTCGTCCGGGGATGGAACGGACAGAGCGCTACGGGAGACGCCGTCGCCCTGGGGCGCGTCACCGGCAACCTGATCCTCTGGAGCCGCGACAGCCGACGCGTTCGGTTCTTCGAACTGGGCGGATCGCTGGTGGAGTGCGTCCTCACGCCGGGAGCGAGGCTCACCGCATCGAGCCCGCGAACTCTCTGGAACACCCGCGACCTGCGGCTCTTGCAGACGCAGTTCGCGTCCGTGCACCCCGATGACCGGACCCTCGCGATTCGAAGGGGCGAAGCGGAGGACGACCTGACCCGCCTCGACGTCCTCGTCGGATTCCCCGCGCTCCTCGAGGAGCGGCTCCGCCGGGCCGCGTCGCAGTAATCCCCGGCGGGCGGCCCGTCCCGCCTCCGTCCCGCCTCTGCTAGACTCGGACGCTCATGGCGCGCTCCACCGTCACCCCCCGCCTCGGCCTCCTCACGTTCGGCCACTTCACCATCGATTCGTACTCCAGCTTCTTCTCGCCGCTCCTGCCCCTCCTCGTCCAGAAACTCGATCTGAGTCTCACGCTGGTCGGAACGCTCGTGGCGCTCTCCTCCGTGACGTCGTCCTTCTCCCAGCCGCTCTTCGGCCTCCTCTCCGACCGGCTCCGGCGCCCCTGGTTCGTCGCGTTCGGGCCGCTCGTCGCGGCCGTCTTCATGAGCGCCATCGGCCTCGCGCCTCACTTCGCGGCGCTCGCGGCGCTTCTCATGATGGCCGGCTTGGGCGTGGCAGCGTTCCATCCCCAGGCGGCGGCCCTCGCGTCCACCGTCTCGCCGAAGCGCGGCATGGCGATGGCCTTCTTCGTGACGGGGGGGACGATCGGATTCTCGGTGGGGCCCCTCTTCGCCGTCGGGACCGTGCAGGCGTTCGGCCTGGAGCGGACATGGCTGGCGGCCATTCCAGGCGTGATCGTCTCGGGTCTCCTGCTCGCGTGGTTCGCGCGCGTCACGCCGCGCGCGCGCCACGAAATGAAGCGCGTGCCGCTGAGGGCGCTTCGCCCCGTCCTGCGGCCGCTCTCGCTCCTCTATCTCGCGACGGTCTCGAGGTCGGCGGTCTCGTACGGCTTCATGACGTTCCTTCCCCTCTACCTGACGGGCCGGGGCTACTCGCTCTCCCAGAGCGGCGGGGTGGTGTCGCTCTATCTCCTCCTCGGCGCGCTCGGAGGATTCCTGGGCGGGTGGCTCTCCGATCGGGTCGGCGGGAGGCTCGTGATCCTCGCCTCCTTCATCGGCGCGGCGCCGCTCTACTTCGCGTCCCTGCTCCTCCCGGACCGAACCGGAATCCCGTGCCTCATCCTCGGCTCGTTCGTGCTCCAGTCGTCGCTCCCGGTGAACGTCGTTCTGGGGCAGGAGCTGTCTCCCGACCACTCCTCGACGATCGCGAGTCTCCTGATGGGAGCGGCGTGGGGCGTCGGGGCGCTGATCATCGGCCCGGTCGGGGCGCTGGCCGATCGCGAGGGGATCCGATCCGCGCTCCTCGCGCTCAGCACGCTGCTGGTCGGCGGGCTCGTCTGCGCGGCGCTCCTGCCGCGGACGCGGGGCGGCATGGACGGCGACGCGGCCGGCGGCGACCGGGTCGTGGGCGCGCCGGGGAGCGAGACCGCCGTCGGATCCTAGTCGCGGTAGAGCGAGAGCGCGAGATCGAGGTGCGGGCGGCCCGACTCGCGGTAGATCCGTCGCAGCGCGTCCACGTCGAACGGAATCCGGCGGAACTCCACGTGCCAGCGGTCCTCATCCGCCGTGAGAATGGCGTACTCGGCCCAGGGATCGGCGCGGAACGCCTCGCCGCCCTGGTCGTGACGGTAGGCCAGCCCGACGCTTCCCGGATTGAGGAAGGTCCGGTGTCCGAGGTGGCGGATCTGCTGCAGATGGGTGTGCCCGCCGGCGAAGAACCCCGCGCGATGCCCCTCGAACATCGCGCTCACTTCCTCCTGGGGCGTGTGGGGGAAGATGAACTCGTCGAAGGAGCGGGGCGATCCGTGGAACGCGAGGAGCGTTCGGGATCCAGGGAGCGGAACTTCGACGGTCGGAACGAAGCCCTCGATGAAGTCGCGCTCGTCCTGGGAGAGACGGCCGGCCGACCACGCGCGGATCTCACGCTGCGCTTCGGCCACGCGCTCCGCGCCCGTCTCCACACCGGTCAGGAGCCACGCGTCCGCGTTCCCCATCACGATGGGGCAGTCGAGCTCGCGGAGTCGGGCCACGACTTCCGACGGCTGAGGACCACCCTGGATCGCGTCGCCCAGACAGACCGAGGCCGCGATCTCCTGGTCCCTCATGTCCTGGATGACCGCGTCGAACGCGAGCGCGTTCCCGTGGACGTCGGAGAAGATCGCGAGTCGAATCGCGTGGGAGCTCCTGGGACCCATGGGGCCAGGATACATCGCCCCGCGCCGCCGGCGGGCGCCGAAAGGCTCCGACGACGGCGCCGGGTGTCGTATGCTTCTCGACGAACCGATGACTCGAAACCCCGGGAGGTAGCTCCATGCGGCCGTCCGTCTTCCTCGCCGTGATCTGGCTCACCGTCGTCGCAGCCGCCACCCCCGCGGCCGCGCCGCCCGCCCGCGCCGCCTCGGGAATCGAGAGCTTCTACCCCCAGGCCAGCGCGCGAACCGGCTTCCTCATCGAGCCGACGACGCTGGTCATCGCAGCCCAGGAAGAGCAGGACGGGCACAACGTCGCCTTGATGGGGACCGATCCGAAGAAGCCCTTCCTCTTCTCGATGACGCCCTTCTACCTGCTCCATCCCGACGTCCAGCTCGCCTTCGAGCGGCGGACGATCTCGAAGGAGTTTCCGAACCCGTCGACCAACTGGGGATACGTCTTCGACCGAAACGGCGACGGAAAGGTGGACTACCTCTGCTTCCACGCGGGCCAGATGCCGGTGAAGGGGCCCGACTTCCCGGCCGACTTTCCGAAACGCGATGCCGACGGCAAGCTGCGCCTGAAGGAGGCGCACATCCTGTATCTCGTCAGCCGCATGCGGGGCGTCTTCTTCCACGCGGCCGACGACGATTTCGACGGGAGGGTGGACGGGGTCGTGCTCTTCTCCGTCGATCCCTCGCGCAACTGGGTGGACGGCTGGGGGCTCTTCCGGGACACGAAGCCGGACGCGGGCGCCGAGGTCGCGGTCCTGTTCCGCGACGACATCGCGAAGCCGACCGGCACCCCGAAGCGCGAGGCGGACGGCTGGTCTTGGATCGGGGCGGGCGGAAAGAAGACGACGGTCGGGGCCGCCCTCTTCGACGGCTGGACCGACATCCTGAGCCGCGTGAACCGGACCGCCGAGAAGGTCGGGTTCGGCCCCGGCACCTTTCCCCGGCAGTAGCCCGCTCCGCCGCTCAGCGAAGGAGCAGGATCTTCCGCGAGCCCGGCTCCGTCTCCGGCCTTCCATCCACGCGCGCGAAGTAGACGCCCGCCGAGAGGCGCCGCCCGTCGTCGCCCACGCCCCGCCACGACCAACGCAACGTGCCGCCCGCCGCGCCGCGCCGGTGCGCGACCTGGCGGCCCCTCACGTCGAAGATCCGAACCGTGGCTCCTCCGGCCGCTCCGCTTCCGGCGTACGCGAACTCGACCGGGAGCGCGCCCGGCGTCGAGAGGACGCGGACGAACGACACGGCGTCGCGGTCGGACGAGGAGGCGACGGCGCGCACGCCTGCGTAC
>DATIQI010000081.1:0-3742 GCA_035470985.1 Acidobacteriota bacterium | reverse complement strand
TTCGAGGGGAAGAAGCCGTCGTGGCTCCGGCCGCGCGTCGTCCTCTATCCGGCCGCGCTCGCGATCGTGCTCGGGACGTTCGCCTGGGCGCTCGGGACGCGCGCGGACGCGGAGGTCACCCTCCTGCGCGGTCTCGGCGAGCCCTACACGCTGCAGGCGGACGGATCCGTCACGAACCAGATCCGCGTGAAGGTGACGAACCGCGGCGGCGGCGACCACCTGTACGGCATCGCGATCGGGGGCGCCGAGGGCGCGACCGTGGTCGCGCCCATCAATCCGCTCCCGGTCCCGGGCGGCGGTACGCGGACCACGAGCCTCTTCATCGTCCTGCCCCGCTCCGCGTTCGACGACGGCGAGCGCCCGGTCACCGTGACGCTGGACGACGGCCACGGGTTCCGGACGACCCTGCCGTACCAGCTGGTCGGCCCGGAGGAGGAGGACGGAGCGGACGAGGACGAGGGCGACGACGCGCGGAGAGGGGAGGAAACGCGATGAAGGCGAAGGCGCTCTGGCCGCTCGCCGTCGTCGGCGCGCTCGCCGTCACGGTGGCCGCGAACGTCGCGCTCCTCGTCGTGGCGAGCGATTCGCGCCACATCGCGGTCGAGCCCGATTACTACGCGAAGGCGGTGGCGTGGGACTCGACCATGGCCGTGCGGGACGGGAGCCGCGCGCTCGGCTGGCGGCTCGACGCCGAGCTCGCTCCCGCGCCGGGCGGCGCCTCGCTTCGCGTCGCGATCGCGGACCCCGGGGGAGCGCCGGTCGCGGGCGCCGCCGTCCGCGTGGAGGCGATCCACAACCTGGACTCCGAGCGGCGCGTGCGCGCGCCGCTCCGCGAGAGCGGCCCGGGCCGCTACGAGGCGGCGCTGCCGCTCGGGCATCGCGGACTCTGGGAGCTGCGCTTCGACGCGACGCGCGGCTCGGAACGCTACGTGGTGTCGCTCCGGCGGGACCTGACGGTTCTCCCGTGATCGAGCTGACCGCGGCGGTCCTCGGCGCCACGCTCCTCGGAAGCCCTCATTGCGCCGGCATGTGCGGCGGCTTCGCCTGCTTCGTCGCGGGCGACGCGGCAGGCGCGCGGCGCGTCCTCGCGCAGGCGGCCTACAACCTCGGACGTCTCGTCTCCTACGCGGTCCTCGGCCTCCTGGCGGGGAGCGTGGGGCGCGGGGTGGAGGAGATCGGGGCCGCGGCCGGCGTCTCGCGGGCCGCCCCGATCGCCGCCGGAATCGTGCTGGTCCTCTGGGGCGGGGCGAATTTCCTTCGGGCGATCGGTGTGGGAGCGGGACGCGCGCGCTCCGCGGCGCCCTCGCCGGCCGGCGCGTTCCTCGCGCGGCTCCTCCGGCGAATCGGCCGCTGGCCGGCGGCGGCCCGCGCCGCCACGGTCGGGCTCGTGACGACGCTCATTCCCTGCGGATTTCTCTACGGGTTCGTCGGCGTGGCCGCGGGAACCGGGTCGCCGTTCGCCGGCGCCGCCGTCATGGCCGTCTTCTGGGCCGGAACGCTCCCCGTGATGGCGACCGTCGGCCTGATCGCGCAGAGCGCGTTCGGCCGCTGGCGCGGCCGGCTCCCGGTCGTGACGGCGGCGCTCCTCATCGTCTTCGGACTCCTGACGATCGCGGGCCGGCTCGGGTCGTTCGGGGGCCACGCCCACCACGCGGCCCCGAATCCGCTCGGCGCCGCCGCGGCGCCCGGCGGCTCGGCGACCCACGGCGCCGCCCATGCCGGCCACTGAAGCCCCGGCCGCGGCGGCGGCCGATCTTCGCTGCGCCCACTGCGGGCTTCCCGTTCCCTCCGGCCTCCGCGTGGCGGAGGGAACGCCCGCGTTCTGCTGCGCGGGATGCGCGACCGTGTACGACGTGCTCCGGAGCCGCGGCCTCGAGGCCTACTACGCGCTCCCCGAGCGGCGCCTCGCGCCCGTCCGGGCGAGCGGGCGCGGCTTCGAGGAATACGACCACGCGTCGTACCACGATCTCTACGTGAGGCGGCGGGCCGACGCGCTCCTCGAGACGGAGTTCTATCTCGAGGGGGTCCACTGCGGCTCGTGTGTCTGGCTGGTGGAGCGCGTACCGCTCCTCCTGCCCGGCCTGGGGCGCGTGGAGCTCGATCTTCCGCGCGCGCGCGTCCAGGTCGCCTGGGACGGAGCGTGCGTCCCGCTCTCGGCGATCGCGCGGATGCTCGACACGCTCGGCTACCGCCCGCACGCCTTCCGCGGCCGCCGGGTGGAGACGCGCCGCCGCGAGGAGGATCGCGCCGCGCTCGTTCGGATCGGCGTCGCGGGCGCCATCGCGGTCAATACCATGCTCGCCTCCATCGCCCTCTACAGCGGATGGCTCGCGGGGATGGAGCCCGCGTACGAGCGGATGTTCCGATGGATCTGCCTCCTCCTCGTGACGCCGGCGATCCTCTGGCCGGGGAGCGTCTTCTTCCGCGGCGCCTGGGCCTCCGTCCGCACGCGCGTGCCGCACATGGATCTCCCGATCGCGCTCGCGCTGGCGGCCGGATACGCGCGCGGCCTCTGGAATACGGTCACCGATTCCGGCCCCGTCTACTTCGACGGAATCGCCATGCTCGTCTTTCTCCTTCTGGTGGGCCGCTTCCTCCAGCAGCGCGCGCAGCGCGCCGCGTCCGACTCCGCGGAGTGGCTCTTCGCGCTGTCGCCCGCGACGGCCCGCCTGGTGGAGGCGGGAGCGGTCCGCGAGGTTCCGGTCGAAGCGCTCCTTCCGGGAATGATCGTGGAGGTGCGGGGCGACGAGACGCTTCCGGCCGACGGCGAGGTCGTGGAGGGGCGCTCGTCGCTCGATCTCTCGCTCCTCACCGGCGAGTCGCGCCCCATGGCGGTCGGCGCGGGCACGGCGGTCTTCGCGGGAACCGTGAACCGCGGCTCCTCGCTCCGGCTCCGGGTCGAGCGCGCGGGCGAGGCGACCCGCCTCGGCCGTCTCCTCCGCGAGGCGGAAGCGGGGGCGGCGCGGCGGGCGCCGATCGTCTCGCTGGCCGACCGTTGGGCCGCTCTCTTCGTCGTGGTCGTGATCGCGCTCGCGGCCGCGACGCTCCTCCTCTGGTGGCGTTCGTCGCCCACCTTCGCGGTGGACCAGGCGATCGCGCTCCTCATCGTGACCTGCCCCTGCGCGCTCGCGCTCGCGACGCCGCTCGCGCTCGCGGTGGCGATCGGGCGCGCGGCGCGCGCGGGCATCCTGATCCGAAACGGCGCCGCGCTCGAATCGCTCAGCCGCCCCGCCGCGCTCTACCTCGACAAGACGGGCACGGTCACCGAAGGGCGGATGGGTCTGGTGCGCTGGGACGGACCCGAGGAAGCGCGGCCCTGGGTGCTCGCGCTCGAAGCGCACTCGGCCCACCCGCTCGCCCGCGGTTTCGAGGAGGCCTGGCGCGGGCTCGCGATCCCGCCCGCCGGCGAGGTGGTCGTGGTGCCGGGCGGCGGTGTGGAGGGGATCGTCGAAGGGCGCCGCATCGCCGTCGGATCACCCGCGTTCGTCGCCGCGCGGGTCGAGGGCGCCGCGCGGGCCGAGGGCGCGGGACGAACCGGCAGGGCGAACGGCGATCACGCCGGAGCGAGCGCCGCTGAGACCCCCGTCCACGTGGCGGTGGAGGGGCGCCTCGTCGCGAGGGCCGGGTTCGGCGATCGCGTGCGATATAAATTAAATCACACTTTTTATCATCATTGTTTTCTACTATATTTTCCGATGCAAAAGAGTCAACGTCTTCAATATCAAATTTAAGATCAAATGCG
>DATIQI010000080.1:0-23023 GCA_035470985.1 Acidobacteriota bacterium | reverse complement strand
CGCGCCGCGTTCCGACGATGCGGAGGCCCGCGGCGGCGATGTCGCGCTCGCGGATGAGGCGCTCCTCGATCTCGTGGACCTGGCGGACGACGCGGTCGGCGACGCGAGGCTCGGCCGTCGCGCGGGCGGCCACACCGCGGTAGAGGTACGGAGCCTCCTCGGCCGGCCCCGTCTCGAAGCGCTCGCGCACGCCCGCCAGCATGGCGTGCCCGGTCGCGAGCGGCGGGTCGGCCGCGTGCTCCTGCCTCCAGCGCCCGAGCGGGTTCCGGACCGCGGCGAGCGCCGGATCGGGGGGGGAGAGGACCGACGCCGCGACGAGGACCGCCTCGAGGTCGTACCACCAGCGCGCGGTCGGATGATTCACGCGCTCGACCGCGAACTCCTCGGCGACCAGGAGACCGCCGGGTGCGAGGAGCGCCACCGCGTGATCGAGCGCGCGGTCGAGCGGAGCGATGTGGTGGAGCGATCGCGTGAAGAGGACGACGTCGAACGGGGCGCCGTCGGGGGCGCCTTCGAAGAAGAGGAAGCCGGAGGAGATCCACGTCACGCCCTCGCGCGCGACGCCGGGGGCCGGCGCGGGCGACTCGTCGAGCGCGGTCACCCCGTAGCCGCGCGCCGCGAGCGCCGCGGCGATCCGTCCGTCGCCGCAGCCGACCTCGAGGAGGCGCGCCGGCGCGGGCGGGAGGACGCGCTCCAGGAATCGAAACGTTTCAAACTCGGGGAGCGGGAGCGGAGGCTGGGGCGCGGGCGCGGGCGTCGTTGCGGGCGTGGGCGCGGGCGTCACGGGCGATTCAGTCCCCTTCCCGCATCCGGACCGGCGACGCCGGCAGGAGGTCGAGCGCGATCGTCCGGCCGTCCTTCGCGACCTGGCCGAAGGCGAGGACCCCGGTGGGACACGACTGGACGCACGCCGAGCAGCGGACGCACTCGGGATCGGTCATCGGGGCTCCCTTGTTCGCGAAGGACATCACGTCGATCCCCTGGTGGCAGACCGACGTGCAGACGTTGCAGGAGATGCACTTCTTCTTCTCCGCCACGATCGCGAAGCGGCTGAAACGCGCGTAGACGTGCATGAGCGCGGCGAGCGGGCAG
Organism: Acidobacteriota bacterium; assembly: GCA_035470985.1. Classification (GTDB taxonomy): domain Bacteria; phylum Eisenbacteria; class RBG-16-71-46; order SZUA-252; family SZUA-252; genus SZUA-252. Next base: position 21,931 of record DATIQI010000080.1, on the reverse strand, counting down.
AGGAAGCGGCACCAGAAGCGGCCCGAATACCAGAAGTAGACGCCGTACCCGACGACGCCGGCCAGCGTGACGTCCACGATCCACTTGTAGGGGGTCTTCAGCCAGGGATCGAAGAGGGCGTCCACCGAGTTCCCTTCCGGGAGGAGCCAGCCGGCGATCCGAAGCAGGAGCCCGAGAAGCGCGACGGCCAGGATCGCCTGGCCCGCGAGGTTCAGCCGGTTCCACCCCGGCCCGTGCGGCATCTTGTGGCGGTGCGTGTCCCCCAGCGTCTCGGCCAGGGCGCCGCACGAGCAGATCCATCCGCAGTAGACCCCCTTCCCCCAGAAGTAGATGCCGAGCGGTATCAGGACGAGCGTCTGCACGGCCGAGATGGCGAGCCACCAGCCGAGCGGCTCGTGCGTGAAGACATTGTAGACGTTCAGGGGCCAGGCGAGGATCAGGCCGTAGGCGCGCCAATACTCGCGCCCGTGGCCGTAATCGACGGACGGAAAGAGCGCGTCCGCGATCCCGGCGGGGAGGAGTCCGTGGCGCCCGAGGAGCGGCAGGATCACCTCGGGGAGGAGGAAGAGGGGCACGACCTGCACCGCCATGAGCGTGATCGTCTGCGCCGTGATATAGGGCGTGCGGCGCCGCCGGATGCGCCGGACGCCGAAGACCGTCACCACGGCGGAGTAGGCGAGCGTGTACCAGAAGGCGGGCCCGGCGGCGCTGATCGCCAGCGTGCCGAGGAGCGTGCTCGGATCGGCCGCGGACGCGGCGATCGAGCCGCCCGCCGCGGCGAGGAGCTCGGGGAGGTTGAAGGGGAACCAGTGCCGCGCCGCCCACCAGGCGGCGGCCGAGCCTCCCGACTTCCAGTTGTAGAGCCACACGCAGAAGAGAACGAAGAGCGACATCGCGATCCAGCCGCCGGCGCGCATCTCGCCCGCGATCCGAACGCCCGAGCGGCGGAGAAATTCGAGCGGCGCCTCACGCCCGATCAGCGCGAAGACGGCATCGTTCGGGACCGACTCCTCCCGTCCCTCCGCGTCGAGGAGGAGCGCGCTCCGCTCCTCGATCGCCTTCACGCGCGTTCCGAGCCGGACGCGAAGCGCGGGACCGGCGGCCCCGAGACGCTCGAGGTTCTCGGGCTTGGGGCGCGAAAGCTCCGCGCCGCGGTGGGCGAGCGTCGTCCTGGCGCCGGCGCCGGCCAGCGCGACGGCCGCCTCGACCGCCGAGTCGCCGCCCCCGACGACGAGGACGTCCTTCCCCCGGAAGTCGGCCGGATCGTGGAGCCGGTTCACGACCTTGTCGCGTTCCTCCCCCGGCACGCCGAGGCGACGGAAGTCGCCGCTCCGCCCGATCGCCACGAGGACGCGCCGGGCGCGAAGCGGCGCCCCGCCCGCGGCGTGAACGAGGAGCGCGTCGCCCGCGCGCTCGATCCGCTCCGCGCGCCGGAGCGTCACCCGGATCCCCGAGGCGTCGGCCTGCCGGCGAAGCTCCTCCAGGAGCGATTCCTTCACGTCGGCGCTCACCTGGAGCCGCCCCGCCGGCGTCATCGCGTGGGGGTAGGTGTAGATCGGCTTCCGCCTGGGGAAATTCGCGATCGTGACGAAGGGCTCGGCCGCTTCCAGGACTTCGAAGCGGAGACCGCGCGCGTTCGCCTCCATGGCCGCGGCCATGCCCGAGACGCCGGCGCCGACGATGACGAGGTCGAGCGGCGCGTCGCTTCCCCGTGCGGCGGGGAGATCGCGAGCGATCCGCTCGACCGCACGCGCCCCGGTGTCGAGCGCGAGCTTGAGGAGCGGGATCCCGGTCAGATCACCCGCGATGAAGAGGCCGGGTACGGCGGTGCTCCCGTCTTCGCGCACTTCGGGGAGCGCCTCCACCCCCCCGGCGGGCCAGCGGAGGTGAAGCCAGGAGGCGTACCGCGCCAGAGCCGTCCTCATCTCGGGGATCGCGCGCCCGGCGCGGGCTCGGACCGTGCCCCCGCTACGTCGTGGCGCGCGCCGCGGCGTACGCCTTCGAGAGCCAGGCGGCCACGGCTTCGACCTTCCGCGTGGCGCTCGCGTCGAACGCGTTCACGCGGTGGCTGTCGATGTCGATCTGGGCGAAGATCGTTTCGCCCTCGCGGATGAGAACGACCAGTTCCGAACGCGTCCGGAGCGAGCAGGCGAGGTAGTTCGACGCGACGCGAACGTCCGGGATGTTGAGATTGCGCGCCTCCGCGACGGCCGTGCCGCAGACGCCCCGCCCCACGGGGATGTCGGTGTGCTCGGTCGGCGCGCCGCGGAACGGGCCGAGGTGGAGCACGCGGTCGGGTCCCAACTCGTAGATCCCGGTCCAATTGAAGCGGTCGTCGCCCTCGTGGAGCCCCGCGACGGCGGTCTCGAGGAGCGCGGGGAGGGCCGCCCCCTCCGACTTCATTCGATCGAGCTCGGCGATCAGCGCCTCGACGTTCGCGTCGCGTCGTTTCATGCGGGATGGCTCCCTCTTGGGGTGGATTCGGATCGAATACGGCCCGGGGGCCGTGCCGTGACGATACAAGATCGGCGCCCCGCGCGCCCGGGCGTTCCTCAGAACGAGGCGGTCAGCGAGAGGCCCGCGCGCTCCAGCCGGACCCAGAGGCCCGTCACCGTCAAGCGGCCGCGGGTCGCGCCGGCGGTCCGATGCGCCGCTCCCCCATCATACATCGGGCGGACGACGACGCCCCGGCCCAGGTCCGCGGCGACGGGGAGGAGTGCGAGAACGAGGAGGAGGCGCGCGGGGGACGCGGCCGTCAGCGCGGCGTGGCCTTCTTCAAGAGGGCGATCTGCCCGGCGTGGTAGAGCGCGTGCTGGACCTGTCCGTGGGCCAGCTCGTAGAAGCTCCCGAGGCCGGGCCCCCGCGACGACGCCAGCCGCTCGTCGGTCGTCCGGGCCAGCACGAGGCCGAGCGCCTCGCTCTCCTCGTGGAGGGCCTGCACGGCCCGCTTCCACGCCGCCGGCGTCGGCTTCTCCGGCTTCGGCCAGTCGAGCGCGGGCGTCGCCTCGATCGGGTCTCCGGCGAAACGCGAACGGACGATCCGCTCCCAGGTGGTGAGATGGAGCACCAGCTCCCAGATCGAGTGCCCCTTCTTCACGGGGCGCGCCGCCGCGCGCTTCGCTGTAACGCCTTTCAGCAGCTCGAACACGGCGGGGCCGTGCCAGGCCTCGCCCAGATACGCGCGCCGGTGCTGCTCCGCGACTCGTTCCCCTTCGGTCATGGTCGGCTCCCTTTCGGCTCAGCGCCCGCGGAGGAGGCTCTTCAGCACGAATCCGACGTTCGCCGGACGCTCCGCGAGACGGCGCATGAAGTAGGGCACCCACTCGGTGCCGAACGTGACGTAGACGCGCATCCGGTACCCGTCGCGCGTCAGCGAGTCTTGAAGATCGCGCCGGATCCCGTGGAGCATCTGCACCTCCCACGTCTCGGGCGCGCGGCCGAGCTCCTTCGCGAACTCCTTCGCCTTCGCGATCATCGCCTCGTCGTGGCTTCCGACGGCCGGAACGAAGCCGTCGGTGAAGAGGATCCGCATGAGCTTCACGAAGTTCGCGTCCACGTCGTGCTTCGAGGCGAACGCGACGTCGTGGGGCTCCAAGTAGGCGCCCTTCACCAGGCGGATCTTGGGGCGAAGGGGCTGAAGCCGGCGGAGGTCGGCCTCGGTGCGGAAGAGGTACGCCTGCACCGCGAGGCCGACGTTCTCGTGCTCGCGGCGGATTCCCTCGTAGAGCGCCAGCGTGGCGTCCACGGTCGGCGAGTCCTCCATGTCGATTTCGAGGAAGTTCCCTCGCGCCGCCGCGTCGGCGACGAGACGCTTCGTCAGCTCGAGACAGAGCGCGGGATCGAGGCTCAGGCCGAGCTGGGTCGGCTTCACCGTGACGCTGGCGTTCAGCCCGCGGGCGGAGATCTCGCGGAGCATCCGCTCGTAGGAGGCGAACGACGCCTCGGCGGACGCGCGGTCGGTCACGTGCTCGCCGAGGTGATTGAGGATGACGAACATCCCCTTCGCGTTCAGCTCGGCCGCCGCGCGGAGCGCGTCCTCCAGCGTCTCGCCGGCGATGAAGCGGCGCGCGAACCCGAGCCGCATTCCGGTCGCGGCGATGGAGCGCGTGACGACGCGTTGATTGGAGAGCCAGGTGATGAACGATCGGGCCGCCGACACGGAACCGCGGAGCCTCCTGGAACGGGGTGGCGAAGCCGACCCACTATAGCGAACCGGGGGATCGCCTGCTAGATTCAGGACCGCCCACGACCGGGCACTTCCGTAGGGGGAGGATGGCCATGACGATTCGACTCTCGAAGCCCTTCATTCCGCGCCGGAGGTTCGCGCCGGCCGTCGCCGTGCTGGCCGCGTTCGCGACGTTCGCCGCGATGCTGGCGCCCGCGGCGCTTCCGGACCCCGCCGCGGCGGCCCAGCCCGGCGTCGACCGCGGCGGCCCTCCGCGCCCGACCGGGGTCCCGATGTTCCGCGGGGTCGCGGTCCACCAGAAGATCGCGACGAAGAGCACCTCCGCGCAGCGGCTCTTCGATCAGGGGCTCGGGCTCTGCTTCGCGTTCAATCACGATGAGGCGATCCGGTCCTTCCAGGCCGCCGCCGAGATCGATTCCGCCGCGGCCATGCCGTGGTGGGGGATCGCGCTCGCCCTCGGACCGAACATCAACAATCCGATGAGCCCGGAGGCCGAGACGCGCGCGCTGGCGGCGCTGGCCAAGGCGCAGGAGCGGCTGGCGGGCGCGTCCAAGTCGGAGCGCGACTACGTGGCGGCGCTCGCGACGCGCTACGGATCGCCCGCGGGCGAGCAGCGGGCCGCGCGCGATTCGGCCTACGCGAACGCGATGCGCGGGCTCATGCGGGCCTATCCGAACGACGCGAACGCCGCGGTCCTCTGCGCGGAGGCGCTGATGGACCTCCGGCCGTGGGATCTCTGGACGATGGCGGGAGAGCCGAAGCCGGGCACGATGGAGATCGTACAGCGGCTCGAGGCCGCGCTGAAGAAGACGCCGAACCACATCGGCGCCCTTCACCTCTACATCCACACGATGGAGGCCTCCTCGACGCCGGGCCGCGCGGAAGCCGCCGCGGACCGCCTGAAGCGGATCTCGCCGGAGGCGGGCCACCTCATGCACATGCCGACGCACATCTACCTCCGCCTCGGGCGCTACGCCGACGGATCGCGCGAGAACCGGCGCGCCATCGACGTGGACCGCGAGTACATCGCGCGCTGGGGCGTGGAGGGCGTCTACACGATGATGTACGCGAACCACAACATCCACATGCGGCTGGCGGCCCTCTGCTTCGAGGGCCGCTCCGCCGACGCGATCGCGGAGAGCCGGCGGCTCCGCGAATCGGCCACGGACGCCATGGTGCGCGAGATGCAGCCGATGGAGCTCTTCACCGGCGCGTCGTACCTGGCGCTTCCGCGTTTCGGCCGCTGGGACGACATCCTGGCCCAGCCGCCGCCCGCGCCCGATCTCCGGCTGACGAACGCGGCGTGGCGCTTCGCCCGTGGCGTCGCGCTGGCGGCGCAGGGGAAGGACGCGGAGGCCGGCGTGGAGCGCGACAGCCTCGCCGCCATCGCCGCGTCGTCGGAGGGTCTCTGGTTCGGCCTCGCGCCGGGGCCCGTGATCGCGAACTTCGCGCTCGCGTTCCTCGACGGCGAGCGCGCGGCCCGCGCGGGCCGCGTGGACGAGGCGGCCCGGCTCCTCACGCACGCGGCCGCGCTTCAGGACTCGATCCCGTACGACGAGCCGCCGCAGTGGACGATGATGGCGCGCCAGTCGCTGGGCGCGCTGCTCCTCCAGGCGGGCCGCGCCGCGGAGGCGGAAGCCGTCTACCGGGAGGATCTGAAGCGCTTCCCCGAAACCGGCTGGTCGCTCCGCGGGCTCGCGGACGCGCTCCGCGCCCAGGGGAAGGCGAAGGACGCCGACGCGGCGGAGGCGCGCTTCAAGAAGGCGTGGGCCACGGCGGACGTGACGCTCACGACCTCCCGCTTCTAGACGCGTACCAGAGCGCGCACTCCTCCTCGCGGCCGCGTACGATCCGCTTTCCGCCGAGGTGGCCGCGATCGCTGGTGATGACCGTGCACTGGCGCTCGCCGCCGGGCGCGTCGTAGTAGAGGACCACCCAGTCCCCGGTCTTCCCCAGCTCGTGCGCGCGCGCCGTGTTCGAGAAGAGCGCCGTGTAGTGCCGCTTCCCCCGCGCGGCATGGAGAATCGGGAGCCACGCCTCCCCTTCCGGATTGAAGCGGCGGGGGGCGATTCGTCTCAGCTCCCCCGCCTCGGCCCGCTCGCGGTACTCGCGATCGACATCGAGGATCTCCCCGACCGGCGGCGCATCGGGCTCCGCGGCGCCGGTCCGGGACGCGCGCGCGGGCCGGCGCACGCGGCCCAGCCTCGAGTCGAGCGTATCGATGATGGCGGCCACCCGTTTCGGCCCGAAGCCCGCGAGGAGCGCGAGGCGGCCATCGTGCGCGGCCTGCTCCAGATCCTCGAGCGTGCCGATCCCCAATTCGTGGTGGAGCCGGTCGGCCGTCGCCCGGCCGATGCCCGGCACCGTGCGGAGCAGTTCCTCCGGATCGGACGCGCCGCGCAGGCGCGCGAGCATCGGGAGCCGCCCGGTCTTCACGATGTCCCGGATCGCGCGCGCGAGGCTCTCGCCGACGCCGGGGAGGGCTTCCAGGCCGGCGAGTCCCTCCTTCGCGAAGATCTGGTCCACCGGGCGGTCGAGGTGCCGGAGCGTTTCGGCGGCGCGGCGGTAGGCGCGGACGCGGAACGGGTTCGCGGCCTGCTCTTCGAGGAGCGAGGCCGCCTCGTCGAAGCGCCGGGCGACCTTCACGTTGAGTTCGACGGTCACGGGTTACCCCCCGCGCCTGCCAAGGGCAGGCGCGATCTGACAGGGTGTCAGAGTCGCCTTCTCCGCCGGCGACCGGCCCGGACGGTCGATCCCATCCAACGAAGTGCGGCGGGACCGGTTGCGCCCCGGGTCCTCGAGGCGGAGAACAGGCACGGTGTGTGCCATGAGAATGACGTGGAATCGGGCGGCGGTCCACCGCCCGTTAGGAGGGACGACGAGTGTAATGGACCGACGCAACAGGCGGCCGGGCACGCGCCTGCAGCGCCCGCGATGAATCGGAAGCTCCGGACCTAGCGAACGCACGCGAGGAGCCGCGAACTCGGCCGTGAAACGCCGAGCGGCCTGGCTTCGAACTGAGACGAGAGGCCCGCACCTTCCGCGCCGCGGCGCCAGCGGGGACCCGGCCGCCGCCTCGATCGGCTTCGCGGCGGGCGGCCCTAGGTTCGGGGCCGCCCGTTCCGCATCCCCTGGAGCGGCGCCCTTCGGTTCGTGTAGGATCGAAGTCCCCCCCAAGCCACGAGCCCGGCCTCCTTCGAAAGGGATCCACCGTGACCGCACGCGCCTACACGTCGCCGTATCGCACGCCCTCGCGCGTCGCCGCCGCCGCGCTTCTCCTCGCCGCCTTCACGTTCGTGGCGGCCCCGGCCGCGCCGGCCGGCGCGGCGGACCGGGAGAAGGCGCAGCCGAAGGACGTCACGTTCGAGGCCGCCAGCGAGCTCTACGCCGCGCAGGAGTGGGCGAAGGCCGCCGAGGCGTTCGAGGCGCTGGTCAAAGCGGAGCCGAAGAACGGCCGCGCCTGGTACCGGCTCGGCGCCTCCTACGCGAATCTGAAGCAGTACGAGAAGGCGATCGCGGCCTATCGGAAGGGCGTGGAGATCGGGGGGAACCCGATCGTCATGTACAACCTCGCCTGCGCCTTCGCGCTCGGGGGGGCGCCGGACAGCGCCCTGACCTGGCTCGGGCACGCCGTGGACGCCGGCTACCGCCAGCCCGACGCCATGGAGTCGGACGCCGATCTCGCCTCGATCCGAGCCGATGAGCGCTATCGCGCGCTCCTCGAGAAGGCGCGCCGCGCGGCGACGCCCTGCGCGTTCGTACCCGAGGCGCGCCAGTTCGACTTCTGGGTCGGCACGTGGGACGTCCGCACGGCGACCGGCGACCTGGCCGGGACGAACGAGATCAGGTCCGGCGCCGCCCAGTGCGTGCTCGTGGAAACCTGGAAGAGCACGTCCGGAGGGAGCGGCCAGAGCTTCAACTTCTACGACGGCGTCGCGAAGAAGTGGCGGCAGATCTGGGTGGACGGAAGCGGCGTCGTGACGCGCTTCGAAGGGACCTTCCGCGACGGGAGCATGCGGTTCGAGGGGGAGCGGTTCGAGGCGTCGGGCGAACTGACGCGCGTGAAGATGACCTTCACGCCGCTTCCCGACGGCCGGGTCCGCCAGCGCGGCGAGGCGTCGTCGGACGGCGGGAAGACCTTCGTGGAGGAGTACGACCTCTACTACTCCTCGGCGCGGCGCGAAGGGTAGCGGCGCGAGGCGCTGCACTCCCCGCGCGCGGGGACGCGAGGGCGCTACTGGATCGCGCCCGGCTTCCCGGCGAGGCGGCGCAACACGGCGACCTGCCCCGCGTGGTAGGCCTCGTGGAAGTGAAGGAAGAAGAGCGCCTGCCGCACCGTGCCCCACTCCGGGAGCGGCTCGCCCATCTTCGCGTCGCCGGTCTTCTCGAGCCCGCTCAGAAGCCGCTCCTGCGACCGGTCGAGATCGGCCATCTGGGTGGAGAACGGCCGCCCCTCGCCGGCGCCCCGGATCGGCGCGGAGCCGCGCTTGTAGCGCTCCTCGTCTTCGCGCGACCAGACCGGCTCCTCGCCCAGGAGCGCGAGCGCGCGATTCCGGGACGCGATGATGTGCCCCACGACCCAGTTCATGCAGTTCCCCGCGGGCTCGGGCTGGCGGAGCGCCTCCTCGTCGGAGATCCCCTCCGCGTTCACGCGGATCGCGTAGTGGTTCGTCTTGAAGAGACCGGTCAGCGTTTCGACGATCATCGGGCGTTCCCCTCGCGTGAAATCGGTTCCCACCGGAGCATGTCCGCTTCCAGGGTCAGGACGTAGTTCGAATGGGCCGCTTCCAGCCGGGCGCGGATCGCGCCGGCGGTCGGATAGGCCCCCGTGCCGAGGAGCCGCGCGTCGTCCACCAGGACGGCGTCGCCCCCGAGGCGGCGCGCCGCGATCGTCTCGATCTCGCGCGGGAGCGGCGTCTCCTCGGCGCCATGCGCCGTGCCGGCGCCGGAGTAATGCCCGTCCAGCCAGAAGAGGACCGGCTCCGGCAGGCGCTCCAGGAGCCTCGGGAGGAGATCGGCGCTGTCGCCGGCGTGGACGTGGATCCAGGGCCAGGGCCCGAGCCTTCGCGCGGCGCGCTCGGCCAGGCCGGGGTCGAGTTCGATCGTGTGGATCTCGCGGAACGCGTCCCGGCACTTCCGCGCCATCTCTCCCTCGAAGGTCCCCGTCTCGACGAGCACTTCGATCCCGTGGCGGCGCGCGCAGTCGATCACGGCGCGGACCTTCACGGCGTGGGGCGGCGGGACCACCGGGGCGCGCCGGTAGGCCTCCCAGTCGCGCGCGTCGCGCCAGGCGGCCCGCGCGGCGCGGAGGCGCTCCCGGATCCCTTCGGGGAGGAGCGCGGCGAGCGAAGCGGAGGCGGACGGAGCCATGGACGGGAGTATAATCAACCCCGCATGAACGGAGGGAGGGTCCTGCTGGGCGGCCTGGTCGCGGGCGTGCTCGTCTTGGCGAGCGGCGTCCTCCTGGGCCACGGCGTGTTGGGCGAGGAGTACGTCCGCGCCTTCGCGTCGCACCGCGCGGCCCCCGCGGGCGCGGCCGTCATCGCCAAGAACACGGCCATCCGCCTCGGCCTCGGCTTCGTGGCCGTCTTCCTGTACGCGTCCATGCGGCCCCGCTTCGGCCCCGGGCCGCGCACGGCCCTGATCGCGGCCGTCACGGTCTGGCTGGTCGCCTATCTTCCCTACACGGCGACGCTGGTCGACTTCGGGATTCTCACCGGATGGAGAACGCCCGTCTCGCTCGCCTGGACGCTCGCGGAGATCTCGATCGGTTCGCTCGCCGGCGCCGCGATCTACCGGGAGCGCGCGGGCGCGGAAGGAGATTCGCGATGACCTGGTCCTGGAAGTCGGAACTCCCCTCCTGGCTGATGCTCGCCGCGATGTGGATCCTGCTCGCCTTCGCATGGCCGGACGCGCCGGAGCGGATCCCCACTCACTGGAATCTCCGCGGAGAGGTGGACAGGATGGGAGGACGGTTCACGGGGCTCATGCTCCTGCCGATCACGGCGGTCGCGATCTACCTGATGCTCCGATTCCTCCCGATGATCGATCCGGCCCGCGCGAACTACGACAAGTTCCGGACCGCCTACGGCGTGATCCGCCACGGCACGCTCGTGATGATGGCCGCGATCTACGCGCTGACGATCGCCATCATCCGCGGCGCTTCGATCGACATGTCGCTCGCGATCGCGTCGCTGGTGGGGGTCTTCTTCGTCGCGGTCGGGCTGGTGACGCCGGGGCTGAAGCGGAACTGGTTCTTCGGCCTGCGGACGCCCTGGACGCTGAACAGCGACGTGGCCTGGGACCGGGCGCACCGGATCTTCGGGTGGACCATGGTCGCGACCGGTGTCGCCATCGTGGCGGCCGGATGGACCCGCTCGGCGCCTTGGCTCTTCGTGGTCATCGGCGTGCTCGTCGCGGGAATGCTCGCGGCGACATGGGTTTCGTACACCGCGTGGCGGGACGATCCGGCGCGGGCGAAGGGTCCCTGACCCGGCCAACCTTTTCCGCCGCAAGGCCATCCCACTCTCTGGTAGGCTCATCCGCGCTTCGATCGCGCCGTACCCCACGCCGACACCCCGGGAGGGTCTCATGAAGTTCCATCTCGCTCGCCGCGTCGTTCCGTACGCGGCGCTCGTCACCCTGTTCGGGCTCGCGGCGCTCGCGCCGGCGCCCGGCCACGCCAAAGATTCGGACAAGGACAAGAAGGACGCGAAGAAGGGCGCCGAGGCCCCCGCGGCCGGCGACGAGAAGCCGTTCGACGAGGTCGTGAAGGGGATGGAGGAGGTGAAGGGACTCTTCACCTTCTACCGGAAGCCCGAGGAGCTGAAGGTCTACATGGAGGTGAAGCCGGAGCAGCTCGACACCGACTTCCTCTTCGCCGCCACCTTCGACCGCTCGATCGGCGAGCGCGGCTTCTACGCCTCCATGATGGCCGGCGATTTCGCCTTCCAGTTCCGGAAGGTCGGCAAGCAGATCCAGTGGATCGAGCCGAACACGCGCTTCACGGCCGCGGCGGCGTCGCCGACGAAGCGTCTGATCGGCCGCGCCTTCCCCCACGCGATCAAGGGCTCCGCGAAGATCCTGAGCAAGCCGCATCCGGACCGGAAGAGCGTCCTGATCGACGTGAGCGAGCTGCTCGTCGCGCGCGATTTCCTGTCGCTCGGCGTCGCCCTGAGCCGCGCGTACGACCCGACGAACTATTCCTACGACAAGGACCGGAGCGGCATCGTCGGGCTCCGGGCGTTCGAACAGAGCGCGCTCCTGACCGTGGCGCTCCACTTCACGTCGGAGAATCCCAAGTCGTTCTCGGCGACGCTTCCGGATCCGCGGAGCGCGCCCTTCCAGGTCCAGTACCAATTCTCGTCGCTCCCGAAGTCGGACTACGTGCCGCGCGTCGCCGACGACCGCGTCGGGTACTACCACACGGTGGCGATGGACGTCTCGACCGACAAGAACGAGGATCCGCACGTCCGCTACATCGCCCGCTGGCAGCTGGAGAAGGCCGATCCGAACGCGGCCCTCTCGCCGCCGAAGGAGCCGATCGTCTACTGGCTGGAGAACACGATCCCGGTGGAGTACCGCGATGCGATCCGGGAGGGGACGCTCCTCTGGAACAAGGCGTTCGAGAAGATCGGCATCAAGGACGCGATCGTCGTGAAGCAGCAGCCCGACGACGCCGACTGGGATCCGGCCGACACGCGCTACAGCACGATCCGCTGGTTCACCGGCACCGACAACTACTTCGCCATCGGCCCCTCGCGCGTCGATCCCCACACCGGCCGGATCTTCGACGCCGACATCGGCTGGGGCGACAATTTCATCCGCTTCCAGCGCCGCTTCGGCGACGAGTTCGGGACGCCCTTCCTCGACCAGGAACGCCAGCCGCTCTTCCAGACGACGCCGGGCGGGCGCACGGCGTGCACCTACGCCGCGGGGCTCGCGCAGCAGGCGGCGTTCGGCCTCGACCTCCTGGAGACGCGCGGCACCCTCTCGCCGGAGATGTCCGACAAGATGATCCGCCAAGTGCTGGTGCAGGTGACCGCCCACGAGGTGGGCCACACGCTCGGCTTCCGGCACAACTTCAAGGGGACGAACTTCCTCTCGCCGACCGACCTGAACGACGTGGCGAAGGTGGCCGCCGACGGGCAGACGGCGTCGGTGATGGACTACAACCCGACGATCATCGCGTCGAAGGGAGAGAAGCAGGGGTACTTCCTCTCGCCGACCCTGGGACCGTACGACTACTGGGTCGTGGAATACGGCTACAAGCCGGTCCCGAACGAGGACCCGGCCGAGCTGCAGCGCATCGCGCGCAAGGGGGGCGAGGACCCGCGGCTCTCGTACGGCACCGACGAGGACGCCGACGGCGCCTGGGCCACGACGAGCATCGACCCGTACGCCACGCGCTACGATCACTCGAGCGACCCGCTCGGCTACGGGCGGCGCCGCCTGGCCCTGGTCGAGGAACTCTGGACCACGGCCGATCCGAAGCTCCTCCGCGAGGGCGAGGGATACCAGATCCTCCGCCGAGCGGTGCAGCGGAGCCTCGGCGAGTACGCGCGCATCGCGATCAACAGCTCCAAGTGGGTCGGCGGCGTCTTCACGAACCGCGCCCACGTCGGCGATCCGGGCGGCCAGGTGCCCTTCATGCCCGTTCCGGCCGAGAAGCAGCGGGAGGCGCTCACGCTCCTCACGTCGAAGGTCTTCGGCGAATCCGCCTTCCGAATCCCGCCGGCGCTCCTCCAGAAGCTGGCGATCGACCGGCTGGAGCCGATCGACTGGCCGTCGTTCTACGGCACGGCGCGCTTCGACTACCCGTGGCACGACGCGGTGCTCGGGCTCCAGCGCACCATCTTCGACCGGATGTTCCACGCGGTCACCTTGCAGCGCCTGGTGGACAACGAGCTCCGCTTCGGGACGGGGACGCGCCCGTTCCGCACGGCCGAGGTCTTCAACGGGCTCGACAACGCCATCTGGTCGGACGTCGCGCCGGGACGGGCCGAGGTGTCGAGCGTGCGCCGGAATCTCCAGCGGGAGCACGTGCGGCAGCTGCTCCGGCTCGCGCTCCGCGAGCGCCCGAGCATGGTGCCGCCGACGAGCGGCGTTCCCTACGCGGTGCCGCAGCAGGTCGCGGTTCCGTGGGACGCCACGGCCCTGTCGCGCTCGAGCCTGGTGAAGATCCGGGCGAAGGCGCGCGCCGCCCTCGCGGGCAAGACGCCGCTCGAGGCGACGACCCGGGCGCACCTGCAGGAGATCTCGTCGCAGATCACGGCGGCGCTCGAGGCTCAGGTCGTTCGAGAGGTCATCGACTAGCGCGAAGGGCGCGGTGGGTGAACGGCTACGGGCGCTGTCCTCGCCCCCGCTTCGCGGGGGCTGCGGAGGCGCCCTTCGCCGTTCACCCACCGCGCCGTGTCGAGGCGCCCCACGAAGGGTGAAGTTGCGATCTGCCCCGTGCGGGGCGAATCGATCCGCGTGTGGGAGAGCCGACGACCGAGGGTTCGCTCCGGCCACCGTGGGTGGAAGGGGGCGAGGGAGGGAGAAGACGGAGGGCGCCCCCGCAGCCTTCGCGAAGCGAAGGCGAGGACAGCGCCCGGAGTCTTCTCCCTCCCTCGCCCCAAAACGACAGCGGCCGGGGAGATCCATCTCCCCGGCCGCGCGATCGGGCGAATCGGGCTGGAGCGCCCGGCCCTACTTCACCCGCACCACTTGCCGCACCATCTGCCGGTCACCCACGTGAATCCTGGCCCAGAACATCCCCGTCGCGACCTCGCGGCCGTTCACGTCCCGGCCGTCCCAGGTGAGGCGGTGTGCGCCGCCGCCGAGTGTCCCGTACTCCCGGCGCGCCACGCGGCGCCCGTTGACGTCGAAGATCTCGACTCGCACCGCCGTGGGTCGTCCCAGCTCGAGCCGGAACGATAGCGAGGAACTGAAGGGATTCGCGAGAACGGCGAGCCGCGGAGCGCCCGGAGCGCCCTCGCCCTCCGCCACGCCCGTCACGTTGAGCGAGACGGAGTCGGCGTCCATGAGCACCGGCGCCGCCCGGCCGTTCGTGGTCCAGAGATAATGCAGGTCCAGCCCGATGCTGTTGGTCGTGTTCTCGTCACGCAGGAACTCCACGTAGTCCTTCGACGTGGTCTGGTAGTAGAGCTTCGAGGTGACCGAAACCGCCGTGGCCGGAAGCGGGAACGACGGTGTGTCCCAGTTCTGCCCGTCGGCGTAGCGCGGACCCGGTCCCGGGAACTCGTCGTCCACCGGCGTCCCACCGAACGTCGCGAACGCGGCGTTCGTGAAGCCGAGCGGCGGGATCCGGTTGTCCTTGTAGATCGTGTCGTTCAGCGCGAAGTGGAACGAAGGGCCACCCGGCAGGCCGATGGCCGACGCGAGCGCCGGCGAGATGCCGAGATGCGTCTCGTAGACGGTCGGAGGCGGCGTCATGGAGAGGACGCCCGTCGCCGCGTCGTAACCTCCCGACTGGTGGACGACCTGCCCGTTCACGTCGTACGCGGTGATCTGGAGCCACATCCGACGCCCCTCGGGGTACCCGGTCGGCAGCTTGTGGCCGGTCTTGTTCGTCACCGTGGCGACGGCCCGGAACGAGTCCCCTTCGGTCGCGTAGGTGAGCTCCACCGTCGCGGCCTTTCGGAGCGTCTCGACCGCGCGCGCCGACGCGGCCGCCAGCGCGGCGGGGTCGGTCTCGCCCGGATACATCTGCCCGATGATCCCCGGCATCCACGAGTTCCCGCCCGTCATGTCGTGGAGCGGGAGATCGGGCCGCGTCGGGGCGGCGGGATCGTTGCATCCCTTTCCGAGGACGTCGCGCATGTGGCAGTCCTGGCACGTCGAGACGATGCCGGACGGCTTGTTCCCCGCGAACTCGGGCGCGTAGACGCCGGTCGGATAGGAGCTGTGCTTCCATTCGCTGTACGTCCGCTCCAGCGGCATGATGTCGGTGGAGAGCATCGAGGTCGGGGCCGCGTCGAGCGGGCCGGGCGCGTAGTCGGCGCCCGAGACCCGGTTGAACGCCGGGTTCGAGACGTCGTGGCACGTGCCGCAGAAGTCCGCCGAGCGATGGAACTCCGAGGCGAGGACCGGATGGAGCGCCTGCGCGTCGGTGAAGGGACCGCGCTTCCTCGGATCGGGATCGACCACGAACTGGCCGCCGGCGTAGTTGGTCGGAGTGTGCGACGGGGTCAGGAGCGCGAGGACGCCGAGGTCCTCGACCGGATCGACGCCCGTGTCGTGGACCGGGTCCACCATCCGGTGGCAGAGATCGCACGACACGCCGTCGCGGTCGCTCGCGATCATCTGCGAGCCGTCCGTGGGCTGGCTGCGCCCCTCCATCCATCCGAAGGACATGTGGCAGCGGAGGCAGAGGTCGCCCGCGCCGGGCGCGTCCTGTTCCGCGATCACGACGCAGGCGAAGAAGATCGGATCGCGTCCGGCCTGCGCCATCATGCTTCCCTTGAAGTTCCGGGCCGGCTCGACGGCGGGATCGAATCCGCCGTGGCAGACGGCGCAATCGGCGCTCTGCGTGAAGGTGCCGCCGCCGAACGGCTGCGTGCCCGGCTGGTCGAAGTCGCGGAGCGTCGTCGGAACGATCCCGCCCGGCTGCTGGACGATCGTGAAGACCGCGTTGCTCGAGTCGGTCCCCGTGTTCCCGTAGGCGTCGCGCGCGACGACGCGCACCTTCGCGGCCGCCGTCGGCGTGTTGGGCAGCCACCAGGTCATCGAGCCGCCGTTCGGTAGGCCCCTGCCGATCTGCTTCCTGGCGCCGGCCGAGCCGTCGCGGAAGTAGACGTCCACCGACGTGACGGAGGTGTTGTCCGTCGCGAACCACTGGATCGCATGGGACGTCCCGGCGTTCCACGCCTCCGCGCCGTTCGGCGCGTTCACGGTGACGTTCGGTGGCGTCGTATCGCCGCCGGTCGTCGGCGTGAGATAGGCGAGGATGTCGTTCACGTTCACATTCGTCACCAGGCTCACGTTCCCCGCGGTGAGCCCGGGAAACGTCGGCGTGTTGGCGTAGAGCACGCTGTGATCGAGAATCTCCGTGTCCGAGATCACCCCGTCGGCGTCGGAGTCGTAGTTCCTCACCGACCGAACCGCGGACTGGCGGCCGGCATCGGTATTGGGGAAGAAGTTGAGCGTGTCCTGGATCGCCAGTCCATACGGATTGCGCTCGCCCCCTCCCGTGAACCGGTAGTGGCAGACGCCGCAGTGGCCGCTGATGCTCGGGAGATTGTCGAGACGCGTCCCGACCGCCGTCGGATAGACGGTGAAGAAGGCCGCGCGAATCCCGGGTCGAGCGTCGGCGGTCGTGGGGATCGAGACGAGGGCGATGGCGAGTGCGAGAACCGCGACCACCAGCCACGAAGCGGTCGCGAGTCGTAGATCGAGCGTGTGCCTCATGGCGCACCTCCGCGATAGAGCGCCCTAAATCCGATCCCCCCCGTCGAGGCGTGGCGTGCCTCGGCGAGGGGGAAACGCTAAGGAGGATGTGACGAGCAACAGGTAGGGCAGGGACCGTGCCGGGGCGGAAGGAGAAGCGTGGCGGGCGTCATGCGGTTGCGGCGGCGCGGATTAAGAGTCGCCCGCGGCGCGGGCGGCAGAGGTTTCCGGTGCGTTTTCCTGACGGATTGTCAGGCCCGAGTGCCTCGCGGCAGTCAGTTGAGCACCGACCAGGCCATTCCGTCGGGCGCCCGACCTGTCGGGATCCTGCGCACGATGCTCCACGTCCCGAGATCGACGACCGCGACCTCGTCGCGCGCGTTGCAGGCGACGTAGGCCTCCCGCGCGTCCGGCGCGACCAGAACCCCGATCGGACGCGCGCCTTCCCTCAGAGGAACGTCCGAGAGGGGGATTCGCCGCTCGATCGCGCGGCGGGTCGCGTCGATCACGGCCAGATCGCCGGAGACCGCGCACGTGGCGAGCGCCCGCTTCCCGTCGGGCGTGAAGGCGAGTCGGATCGGCGTCAGGCCGCACGGAATCTCGGCCACGATCCGGAACGACTTCGGATCGACGACCGCGATTCGATCGAGGTCGTTGCTCCCGACCCAGATCTCCCCGCCTCCCGGCCGGATCGCGATCGCCTCCGTGCCGGCGCCGGTCGAGAGGACGCGCGGCCCGGCGGAGGCTCCGCCCGAGCCCCGGAGCCGCGCCTCGCCGAGCGCGCCCTGGCGCACGCCCGCGCCGTAGACGCGCGCGCCGTCCTCGCTCAGGGCCAGGAGATGGGCGTCCACGCCGGCGTCGTGCGCGGCGACGACCTTCCCCGCGGCGACGTTCACGCGGAGGATCGCGCGGCTCGTCTCCGACGTGACGAACACCTCGGCGCCGCCGGAGCCGTAGGCGATTCCGTGCGGGCGCGCGTGGGGCGCGAGGGAGATCGTGCGCGTGACGCGCCGCGACGGGAGATCGATCACGCTGAGCGTCGAGCCCGGGACGCCGCCGAGCCCGTAGTTGCAGACGACCACGGTCTTCCCGTCGGGCGACACGGCCGCTTCGTGGGGACCCTGCCCGACCGCCAGCTTCGCGCGGACCTCCCCGCTCGTCGGGTCCACGAGCCACGCGGAGGCCTCGCCCTTGTTGAGAACGATCAGAGTCTCCGCGAAGGCCGTGCCCCGGTGCGCGGCGGCGTCGCACACTAGCCCCGCGCAGAGTAGGAATCCGAGCGCTGGCCGGAACGCCCGGTGGAACCGGGTTCCGGGATCGGGCATTCTCGAGGAGGAATGCGACGAAGCGGCTCGGCCGCGCCACGAATTCGAGGTCACACGCACCTCCGGGGGCTCGTAGATCGAGGCATGAAACGACCGGCGATACTGGGCGCTTGGATCGCCCTGGCTTGGATGACCGTTGGAACCGTCCCGCCCGCGGCGGCGGTCCCCGCTCCGGCGTCCTCCCCGCCCCCCGCGACACCGCGCCCCACCGACGAGCGCGCGGTCTTCGCCGGAGGGTGTTTCTGGTGCGTGGAGGCGGCCTTCGAGGGCTTGCCGGGCGTGAAGTCGGTCGTGTCCGGCTACGCGGGCGGGCCGGAGCCTTCCCCGACCTACCAGGAGGTCTCCTCCGGAACCACCGGGCACGCCGAGGTCGTCCAGGTCACGTTCGATCCGGCGAAGAACTCCTACGCGAAGCTCCTCGACGTCTTCTGGCGCCATATCGACCCGACGCAGGCCGACGGCCAGTTCTGCGACCACGGGCCCCAGTACCGCTCGGCCGTCTTCTACGCGAGCGCGGCCCAGAAGCGCGAGGCGCTCGAATCGAAGCGCCGGATCGAGGTTTCGAAACGGCTCCGCGCGCCGATCGTGACGCGGATCGAAGCGCTCACGCGCTTCTGGCCCGCCGAGGACGATCACCAGGACTACTATAAGAAGAACCCCGTCCACTATCAGGCGTACCGGCTCGGCTGCGGGCGCGACGCGCGCCTGAAGGCGATCTGGGG
The DNA here is from genome assembly GCA_035470985.1 of Acidobacteriota bacterium. GTDB lineage: Bacteria > Eisenbacteria > RBG-16-71-46 > SZUA-252 > SZUA-252 > SZUA-252. The sequence goes on along the minus strand of DATIQI010000080.1, from coordinate 3,308 downwards.
CCGGAACGCCGGCGGCCACTGACGGGCGACCGGGTCGCGAGGGGCCACCACCGCCCTATCGCTCCTGCTACCGACGTACCACTCCCGTCCCGGGGGGCGTTTTCCTAGTCTGGATGCGCCCCCCGACGAAGGAGTGAGCCGCCATGCCGATCTCGGAGCCGATCCACGAGCCGCACAAGATCAAGACCGTCCGCCTCCTTTCCTTCCCCACGCTGGAGGAGCGGAAGCGCCATCTGGCCGCCGCCCACTTCAACACGTTCAATCTGACCCCCTCCCAGATCAACTTCGACCTGACCTCCTACGGCACGAGCGCCGTGACGCAGGAGCAGCTGGCCGGCGAGCTGATCGGGGACGAGGCCTACGCGGGGGCGCGGAACTTCGAGAGCCTGGAACGGGCCGTGAATCGCGTGCTCGGCCACACGTACGTCTGCCCGACGCACAACCTCCTCGGCTGCCTGAAGCTGGTGGTCGCGACGATGGTGCCCGCGGGCGCGACGGTGGCGAGCAACTCCCAGTGGCTGGCCGACGTCCTCGCCCCGCGCTCCATCGCGGTGGCCGACGTCCGGACGCAGGAGGACTCGCTCTTCACGGGGAACGTCGATCTCGAGCGGCTGAGGGGCGCGCTCGCGACGGGGGCGGTGGCTCTGATCGATCTGCAGGCGTTCGCCGACGGGATGCACCCCTTCTCGATCGCCAATCTGAAGGCCGTTCGGACGCTCGCCGACCAGCGCGGCGTCCGGCTGGTGCTCGACGGCTCGCGGATCATCGAGAACGCCTGGTACATCCAGCGGCACGAGCCCGGCATGGGCGACCGCTCGATCGCCGACCTCGTGAAGCAGATGGTGAAGATGGTCCACATCCTCCTCCTGGACGGCGCGCAGGATCCGAAGTGCGACGCCGGCGGCATCATCACCACCGATCATCCGGGCGACCACGAGAAATTCATCAACGAGGTGGTGGTCTACGAAGGGCTCCACACCTACGGCGGGATGTCGGGGCGGACGATGGAAGTCCTCGCGCGCGGCATCGAGGAGATGTGCGACGAGGCCGAGGTGCAGTGGGCCATGCGCGAGTCGGAGCAGTTCACCGCCCGGCTCCGCGAGGCCGGCATCCCGCTGGAGCGGGGGTGCGACGGGGCCTACATCGAGGCCGACAAGTTCCTCCCCCACGTCAGCGTCTATCCGGCCCACGCGCTCGCCTGCGCGCTCTACCAGACGTGCGGCGCCCGCGCGCTGGTGCCCGGCATGGTGGGACGGCACCACTACCTCCCCATCCAGGTGCCGCGCCTCTCCATGACGACCTGGCAGCTGAACCAGGTGGTCGAGGCGATCGCGAATCTCTGGAAGCAGCGCGACCGGATCGCGTCGCTCGAGTTGCAGCAGGGCGGCGACTGGAACGACGAGCTCACGTTCCGTTCGGTCTTCGCCAATCTCGAAATGTACGACTTCGACTGCTACCCCTTCGTGATCCACACGGTGGAGCGGATCCCGGCCACGTCGCCGGACCAGCGCCGCCGCGCGATCCGCGAGGCGGGCTACAACACGTTCCTCCTCCGCTCCGCGGACGTGACGATCGATCTCCTGACCGACTCGGGGACGTCCGCCATGAGCACCGACCAGTGGGCGGCCTATCAGGCGGCGCGCGCGACCTCGGCGTCGAGCGACGCCTACCACCGGTTCGTGAAGGTGATCCAGGAAGCCTACGGCTACGAGCACGTGATCCCGACGCATCAAGGGCGCGCGGCCGAGCACATCCTGAGCCAGACGATGATCCGGCCCGGGCAATACGTCCCCGGAAACATGTACTTCACCACGACGAAGGTGCACCAGGAACTGGCGGGCGGGATCTTCGCCGACGTCATCGTGGATCAGGCGCACGATCCGGCCAGCGACTTCCCCTGGAAGGGGAACATCGACCTGGCCAAGCTGAAGGCGCTGGTGGACGAGCACGGCGCCGCGAACGTGGCCTACGTCTCGTTCGAGCACTCCGTGAACATGGCGGGAGGCCAGCCGGTCAGCATGCCGAACATGCGGGAGGTCTACGCCTACTGCAGCCGGGTCGGGATTCCCGTCTTCTACGACGCGACGCGCGCGGTGGAGAACGCCTACTTCATCCAGAAGCGGGACCCGGAGTACCGGAGCGTCCACATCCGCGACATTCTCCGCGAGATGATGATGTACGGCGACGGCTGCACGGTTTCGGGAAAGAAGGACTTCCTGGTGAACATCGGCGGGCTCCTCGCGTTCAAGGACAACGCCGAGTGGAAGAAACAGGCCGAGGCGATGCTCCGGGTCTACGAGGGCGGGCGCGCGGACGGCGGGCTCTCCGCCGCCGATCTCGCCGCGATGGCGCGGGGCGTCGAGGAGATGCTCGACGACCGCTACATCAAGACGCGCGTCGAGCAGTCGACGTTCCTGGGCCGGCTCCTCACGGACGCGGGCGTCCCGATCGTCCACCCGTCGGGAAGCCACGCGATCTTCATCGACGCGAAGCGATTCCTTCCCCACCTCGACCAGGACCAGTACCCGGCCCAGCGGCTCGCGGCCGAGATCTACCTCGAGACCGGCGTGCGGGTGATGGAGCGCGGAAACGTCTCGAAGGGGCGCGACCCCAAGTCGGGCGCGAACTACCGGCCGTCCCTGGAACTCGTGCGGCTCACGATTCCGCGGCGGGTCTACACGAACGACCACATGCGGATGGTGGCCGACGGGATCATCCGGGTCTGGAAGCGCCGGACCACGATCCAGGGGCTGGCGTTCGTCTACGAGCCGCCCTATCTCCGCTTCTTCCAGGGCCGCTTCGCGCCGCTGGAAGAGGTGCCGGCGGCCGCGGAGCCCGCGAACGTCCCGGCGAACGCCTCCTAGATCGGATCGCTCCGGCGCCGCGCGGGGAGCCGGCGCCGGAGCGTCCGGAGGGTGCGTCTACCGGACCCAGGCGAAGCGCCCGCTCGCCGATCCTTCCGAGGTCTCGATCCGGTAGTAGTAGATCCCCGACGGCAGGACTCCTCCACGATCGTTCCGTCCGTCCACCGGCAGCGTGTGCCGCCCGGGAGCGAGCGCCGGCGCGTCGGCCAGCGATCGCACCAGGCGCCCCTGGAGGTCGAACACGCGGACCCGGACGCGGCCCGCGACCTTCGTCGTGAACTCGAGGGCGCCCGAAGGGCCGGGAGGATTCGGCCGCAGGCTCGCCGCCAGCGCGCCGCCGGCCACGACATCGACCACCAGCTCGCCGCGGAAGTGTCCGCCCCCGATCAAGTCGCCCTCGACCGCCGCGTCCACGAGCACCCGTCCTTCTTCATGGCCTGGATG
>DATIQI010000079.1:0-3944 GCA_035470985.1 Acidobacteriota bacterium | reverse complement strand
GACCGGCCACTACGTCGCGCGCAAGGGGGGCTGGGACACGCACGGCCTTCCGGTCGAGATCGCGGTGGAGCGGGAGCTGGGGATCAGCGGCAAGGAGCAGATCGAGAAGCACGGGATCGCCGAGTTCAACGCGCTCTGCCGGAAGAGCGTCCTACGGTACGAGGGCGACTGGCGCCGGCTGACCGAGCGGATCGCCTTCTGGCTCGACATGGACCACCCCTACTTCACGTTCGCGAACGACTACATCGAAAGCGTCTGGTGGATCCTGCGCCAGTACCACGAGAAGGGCTTCCTCTATCAGGGCCACAAGATCGTTCCCTACTGCCCGCGCTGCGGCACGCCGCTCTCCAGCCACGAGGTGAGCCAGGGCTACGAGGACGTGACGGAGCCGTCGGTGACGGTGAAGTTCGCGCTGGAGGAGGAGCCGGGCGCGTACGTGCTCGCCTGGACCACCACGCCCTGGACGCTTCCGGGAAACGTCGCGCTGGCGGTCGGCCCGGGCCTCGACTACGTCCGCGTCCGCCAGACCGCCGACGGGCGCGAGGAGCGCTACTACCTCGCGCGCGCGCGCCTGGAGCAGCTCGAGGGCGCGTACGAGATCGAGCAGGAGCTGAAGGGCGCCGACCTCGTCGGACGCCGCTACCGGCCCCTCTTCGACTTCCTGGACCTCGGGTCGCTGACGGGGAAGAAGGCCTACTACGTCGCGGCCGCCGACTTCGTGACGACCGAGGACGGAACGGGCGTCGTCCACACGGCCGTCATGTACGGGGAGGACGACTACCTCCTCGGCCAGAAACTCGGCCTCCCGATGCACCACACGGTGGACGCGCAGGGGCGCTTCACCGCGGAGGTGACGCCGTGGGCGGGCCAGTTCGTGAAGGACGCCGAGTCCGACATCCGGCGCGACCTCCGCCGCCGCGGCGCGCTCTATCGCGAGGAGAGCACGACGCACGCCTACCCGTTCTGCTGGCGCTGCGATTCGCCGCTCCTCTACTACGCGTGGAAGACCTGGTATCTCGCCACGACCCGGTACCGCGACAAGCTGCTGGAGGCCCACCGGAAGGTGGCGTGGCATCCGCCCGACATCGGCGCCAACCGCTTCGGCAACTGGCTCGAGAACAACGTGGACTGGGCCCTCTCCCGGAACCGCTACTGGGGGACGCCGCTGAACATCTGGCGCTGCGACGGGTGCGGCGCCGACCGCTGCGTCGGAAGCGTGGCCGAGCTGCGCGAGGGGACGGGCCTGCCCGAGCCGCTCGACCTCCATCGCCCGCACGTGGATCGGGTGACGTTCGCCTGCGGCGCGTGCGGCGGCGTGCAGCGCCGCGTCCCCGAAGTGATCGATGTCTGGTTCGATTCCGGGGCGATGCCCTTCGCGCAGTGGCACTACCCGTTCGAGCACGCCGACGACTTCGATCGCCGCTATCCCGCCGACTTCATCTCGGAGGGGATGGATCAGACGCGCGGCTGGTTCTACACGCTGATGGCGATCGGCGTCTTCGTGAAGGGGGAGCCTCCCTTCCGCCACGTCCTTCCGAACGAGCTGATCCTCGACAAGGAAGGGAAGAAGATGAGCAAGTCGCGCGGCAACACCGTGGATCCGAGCGCGATCCTCGACAAGCGCGGCGCCGACGCGCTCCGCTTCTACCTGGTGGCGACCAGCCCGCCCTCGACGGCGACCCGCTTCGACGCGGAGGGCGTGACGGAAGTGACGAAGAAGCTGATCGGCACGCTCCGGAACGTCGCCCAGTTCTTCGTCCTCTACGCCAACATCGACGGCTACGACCCGAAGGCTCCGGGGAAGGCGGCGCCGGCGCTCCTCGACCGGTGGATCCTCTCCAGGCTCCAGTCGCTGGTGAAGACGTGCCGCGACGCGCTGGAGGGGTACGACTTGACCCGCGGCGCCCGCGCGATCCAGGAGTTCGTGATCGAGGAGCTCTCCAACTGGTACGTCCGCCGCAGCCGGCGGCGCTTCTGGAAGGAGACGGACCCGGGCGACAAGCGCGCCGCCTACGACACGCTCCTCGAGTGCCTGGAGACGGTGGCGCGGCTGCTCGCGCCCTACACGCCGTTCCTGGCGGAGGAACTCCACCAGAACGTGGTCCGGCCCGCCCGCGAAGGCGCTCCGGCCAGCGTCCACTGGTGCGACTTCCCGTCGCCCGACGGCGCGCGCGTGGACGAGTCGCTGGAGCGCGGCATGGAGCTGGTGCTGCGGGTCGTCGCGCTCGCCCGCGCGGCCCGGAACGCCTCTTCGCTCCGCGTACGCCAGCCGCTCCGGCGCCTGGCGGTGGCGGGCCTGGGACCGCGCGACGCGGCGTCGCTCGCGCCGCTCGCGGGCCTCGTGCTCGACGAGCTGAACGTGAAGGAGCTGGTCACCGACGTCCCGCGCGAGCGGATGATCTCGCTCACGGCGAAGGCGAATTTCCCGGTCCTCGGCAAGAAGGCGGGACCCGCGATGAAGGAACTCGCGTCGAAGATCCAGGCCGCGCCGGCGGCGGAGATCCAGGCCGCGCTCCAGCAGGGCGGGTGGACGACGGAGGCGGGCGGCGTCTCCTTCACGCTGGTCGCGGAGGACGTGGTGATCCAGGGAGGCTCGCAGGCGCCCTGGTCGGCGCAGGCGGACGGCACGCTCGTCGTGGCGGTGGACGCGGAGCCCGACGAGGCGCTGAAGGCCGAGGGGCTGGTGCGGGAGTTGGCGCACCGCGTGCAGGCGCTCCGCAAGAGCGCTTCGTTCGACGTGACCGACCGGATCCGTCTCGGGTGGGAGCTCTCGCCCGCGCTCCGGAGCGCGTGCGAGCGCCACGAGGCGTTCCTGCGCGAGGAAGTCCTGGCGGAGGAGGTGGGGGACGCGGTCCCCGACGGAGCCGGAGCGGCGGTGGAAGAATGGACATTCGACGGAGAACGGGCCCGCGTGGGGATCACGCGGATCTCCAAAGGAGGCTGAACGTGGCGCTGACCAAGAAGGACTTGAAGAACTTCGAGGATCGGCTGCTGGAGGAGCGAAAGAAGCTCCTCGGGCAGCTCGGCTACCTCGAGCGGACGCTGAACAAGACCCAGCGTGATTCCGCCGGGGACCTCTCCGCGTACTCGTTCCACATGGCCGACATGGGAACGGACGCGATGGAGCGGGAGAAGGCGTTTCTCTTCGCGTCGTCCGAGGGACGGCTCCTGTACGAATTGGACCAGGCGCTGCGCCGCCTCTACCGCAACGAGTACGGCCTCTGCGCCTCGTGCGGCAAGGAGATCGGCAAGGCGCGTCTGGAGGCGATCCCGCACGCGAACTACTGCGTCACGTGCCAGGAGAAGCAGGAAAAGGAAAACCACACGGCCCGCGGATGATGCGCCACGGAGTCCTCTTCGGAATCTGCGCCGCGGCGGTCCTGATGCTCGACCAGGCCACGAAAGCGGTCGCCTCGGCCCGTCTCTTCCTGAGCGAGCCCGTTCCGATCCTCGGCGACTTCGTCCGGCTGACGCTGGTCCACAACACCGGCGCGGCCTTCGGCCTCTTCCCGGGGAGCCGCCTTCCGTTCATCGTCGTCTCCGTCGTGGCGATCGCGGTCGTCCTCTACCTCTACACGAGGGACGCGTACCGCGGCGTCCCGCAGCGGATCCTCCTGGGGTGTATCCTCGGGGGAGCCGTCGGCAATCTCGTGGATCGCGTCCGCCTCGGCTGGGTCGTCGATTTCATCGACGTCGGCGTCGGCGGAACGCGATGGCCCGTCTTCAACGTCGCGGACAGCGCCGTCACCGTAGGAGTCGTCCTCCTTGCCTGGACCCTCGCCCGAGCGGGCCGCACCGCCGCAGACGCCGAAGATTCACCTCGTCCCGGCCTCGCGGGCGGGTGAGCGGCTGGACCGCTTCCTCGCCGAAGTGGAACGTTCCCTCTCCCGGTCGGCGGTGCAGACCCTGATCGATCAGGGGCACGTCCGCCTGAACGACGCCCC
>DATIQI010000078.1:0-9059 GCA_035470985.1 Acidobacteriota bacterium | reverse complement strand
GAGGAGGCTGCGGACGATCACGCCGCACAGGTCGGCTTCCTTCTGGATCAGGTGGAGGTAGCCGTCCGCTTCGCGCACGACCGGCGAGGCGGCGTCGTGCTCGCGAAGCGTCCGCGACGTCAGCTTCGCGTAGTTGAGAATGCCCCCGAGCGGATTGTTCAGCTCGTGCGCCACCGTCGCCGCGAGGCGCCCGAGCGAGGCGGTCTTGTCCATGTGCGCGACCTCGCGTTGCGTCCGCGTCAGCTCGGCGGTCCGCTCCTGAAGCCGCTGTTCCAGGAGGCCCGACCAGGAGGTCAGCTCCCCGCGCGCCTGGCGCAGCTCGCGCGTCATCTCGTTGAAGGCCTCGGCGAGCTCGGCCAGCTCGTGCCCGCCCTCGACGGGAATCCGGGCGTCGAGATCGCCGGAGGCGACGCGCTGCGCCCCGCGGATGAGCCGCTTCACCGGCCGGCGGACCACGCGGAAGATGAAGAGCGCGGAGACCATTCCGGCGAGGAGCGCGACGACCGCCGCGCCCGCGATCGCCTGGCGGCGGATGGCGGCGAGGCGCGCGTCGGGCCCCGCCAGCGACATGCGGACGTCGAGCACCCCGAGAATGCTCTGCTTGGCCGGAGCGACGTGGCAGCCCGAGCGCGCGCACTTCGGGCCGTTCTCGATCGCGTTCACGACGCCCATCACGCGCCCCGCGGGTCCCCCGAAGATCCGGACCCGGTCGTGCTCGGGCACGGCTCGGAGCGGCGTCTCGCGGCCGTGGCAGGTGACGCACGCCTCGGCGTGCAGGTCCACCTCGGAGCCGATCTCCGAGGAGTCGGCGGAGAACATGATCGTGCCGTTCTTGTCGTAGATCCGGACGCCCTCCACGTCGGGCGCCTCCGCGATCGCCTCGATGACGTGGTGAACCTCTTCCTTCCGGTTCAGGAGCATCCCGTACTGGGTGGACTGCTCGATCAGGTCGCCGAACCGGACGGCTCCGTCGTAGAGCACGCGCTCGTAGTGGTCGGACGCGGCGCGGACGCTGACCCAGGTGTAGACGGAGAAGGCGGCGAGGATGACGGCGGTGAGGGCGAGAAAGAGGCGGACGCTGAGGGACGAAGCGAACTCGCCCGCCTTCCGCCTCAGAAGCGATTTCGGTTCCGGCCTGGACACGAGAACTCCCGCGCACCTGGACGGGGTGTAACAAGATTCTACACCCGGGGGCGCGATGGATCGGGAGTGGTACGAACGGCGGCACCCGGGGCCGGAATTCAGCGCAAGAAGGAGAAGACGAGCCGGTGGTAGCGGCTCCGCCCCAGCATCCTCCTCAGATCGGGGAGCCGGACTCCCCCGTCCTGGGCGGTTGGTCCAACCTCCTGTCCCATATGGAGATATCCCATCGCGGCGCGCTGGAGCCGGGACATCTGCCTGGCCGCTCCCTCGCGTCGCTCCGTCGCGCTCACGAAGCCGGAGCGCGGCGCGGCGGATCCTCCTTCCACCTCCATCAACCACCCCGCGTCGTACGGCGCTTGCGTCAGGAGCGACGCGTCGCGCCTCAGGGCGTGGTTCGTGCGCGCGACCGTCCCCGTCACCGGCGACCGCAGCGGCACCAGCTCCCCGTCGTCCATGACCCAGCAGGCGACCTTCCCCTCGAGGATCGTCGTGCCGTCCGCGGGAAGGACCACCGACGTCACCCGATCGAGGAGCCGCGCGGTCGGTCCGTCGATCCCCCAGCGGACGCTCCCCTCGCCGGCGGGCGCCACCCATCCGTACACGGGGTGATAATCGAGCCCCTCACGCACGTCCCACGCGGGCGGAGCCTCGGGCGCCTTCGTGACGCCCGAGGCCGGGGACTGGACCTGGGCGCCGCCGTGGATGGCGGCGTCCAGGGGACAGTGCTCGCAGTCGTACGCGCGATCGCAGAGCCGGTAGGTCAGCACTCCGGCCACCATCCAGACGCACGGTTCCGCGCGATCCGGAAGGACCGGGTAGGTGTCGCTCGCATCTCGGCGTTCCATCACTCACCTCGCGCTCGGCCGGGACGGTTACCGCGCGGCCAGGAGCTCACGCGCCAGCGCGTCCCACGCTTCCTCGGACAGCGCGCGCGCGATGCCGGGCACCGGCACGCCGCCGTCCTGCAGCACGGCACCGACTTCGGGATTCATCTTCGCGCGGAGCGCCTGCTCCGTGCGCGCGAGCCACGCCTTCGCGCGGTCGCCGCGCAGGAGCGATCGCGCGCCCGACCGGAAGCGCGGCGCCTCCACCTCGAGGAGCCAGCCGTTTCCGTAGGGATCGCCGTTCACCAGCCCGGGATCCCTCAGGGCGGCCTCGTTCCGCGCCACGATCCGGCCGGCCAACGGGGCCGGCAGATCGAAGCGTCGTCCGGCCACGTCCATCGCCCAGGCGGGAGCGCCTTGCGCCAGGCGCGCGCCCACGTCGGGGAGCGCGATCGCGGCGGCGGTTCCGAGCAGCTTCTGCGCGAAGTCGTCGAGACCCACCCGGAAGCGCCCGTTTCCCGCGGGCGTGGCCCAGGTGTGGCCGGGGTGATACGCCGCCGTCTCGGGCAGCCGGAACCAGCCGCTCAGCATCTTCCGCTGCGCCGCGAGCACGCGGCTCGGGGCGAGGCGCGGGGTTCCGTTCAGATACCGCCAGAAGAACGGCAGGACTCCGAGGAAGGCGAGCACCACCAGGTACTCGATCCCTTTCGTCGCGAACGGATCCTGTTCGATCGTCGTCATGGTCTTGCCTCATGGTCGCGGCGTCACGCCGCGACACGTTCCGCGGCCGCAGGTCGCGCCGCTTCGGTCCGAACCCACGCCGGGGAATCGCTCAGCACGGGCATGCGGTTGATGACCCACCGGAACACCCAGATCTCTGCGAGTACGACGCCGAGCGTCACGACCACCTCGTACACCGTCGGCACGTAGCGCACGGCCGCGTCCCAGCGGAAGCCGATCACGGTCACGTTCAGCCGGTTCAGCAGGATGCCCAGGAGGGCGAAGATCGCCCCCGCCTTGCAGAGCGCCTGGCTCCGCCACCGAACGGCCTCGGTGAAGAGGGCCATCGGGACCAGCACGAAGCCGATCATCTCGACCAGGTACCACGGACCCATCGAACCGGTCAGGAGCCCCAGCTTCTGGCCGTGCACCAGGTCGAGCACCTTCAGGAAGAGATAGGCGAACATCGTCCCCGCGCAGATCTTCGAGAGCCCGAGCACGATGTCGTCGTGCTTCGCGTCGTGCTCCTCGCTGATCCGCGTCCGGAAAACGCGCCGGCTGATGGTCCCCTCGAAGATCACGAGCGAGAGACCCGCGAAGATGCTCGAGACGAAGAAGTAGATCGGGATGAACTCGGAGTACCAGAGCGGGTGGATCTTTCCCTTCGCCATCAGGTAGAGGGCGCCGAGCCCGGACTGATGGAGCATGGAGAGCGTCACGCCGAAGATGACGGCCCCGACGGTCAGGCCGGCAAGGGTCCGGCGAAGCCGGCGCAGCCCCAGCCACTCGGCCACCGCGGGCGAGAATTCGAGGAACGCCGCCATCATGTAGAGCATGAAGTGCCAGGCCACCAGGAAGAGCACCGAGCTGACGCCGAAGGAGTTGCCGATGATCGGATTGATCACCGCCCACGGCCGTCCCAGGTCGAGCAGGAGGGCGCCGGCGTAGAAGACGTACGCCAGGAATCCGTTCAGGACGGTCACCCGGACGATCGAGTGGTACCGCTCCTGATGGAGGATGTAGACGAGGAACGTGATGACGTAGGCCCCCCCGGCGAACGCGACGCCGGTCACGACGTCGAATCCGATCCAGAGGCCCCACGGCACGTCCTGCGTCAGGTTCGTGACCGCGGAGAGGCCCTTCGTGAAGCGGACGTAGAGAATGACCGCGGCCGCCAGGATGATCGGGACCGAGATCAGGTTGAATGCCGTCAGCAGGGTGCCCTTCGGCTTCAGCTCGGAGAGCAGGAACCGCCAAAGTCCGGCCGCGCCGCGCGGACGTTCGGGCGTGGCGGGCGTGGCGGGGATCGCACGGGCGCCGTTCATGAGCGCACCTCCTCGTCGGCGGGCTCCGGCTCCCGCTCCGCCGCGCCGTCTTCGTCCGGACGGAGCGCCTTCGAGACGCCGAGCATCAGCGCCGGGGCGAGCGTCAGGACCATGGGAACGCTGTAGAGGAACGAAGCGGTGAGGCTCGGATACGGGGTCTCGCCGACGTCGGCCGGGAATCCCAGCTCCTCGAACGGAACGCCGGCCAGGTACATCCAGGACGTTCCGCCCACCTCGCGCTCGCCGTAGACGTGATCGATGTAGCGGTCGGGCTCGCCCGCGATCCGCCGGTGCGCGACCCGCAGCAGCTCCGCGCGCTTCCCGAACGTGAGCGCCTCTTCGGGGCAGTTCTCCACGCACGCGGGCTGCTCGCCCTTCTTCAGGCGATCCGCGCACATCACGCACTTCCGGATGCGCGGATTCGTGCTGCTGTACTCGAACTTCGGGCCGTGGAACGGGCAGGAGACCATGCAGAAGCGGCACCCCATGCACTTCTCCTCCCGCCACTCCACCGGTCCTTCCGCCGTCTTGTTCATGGCGGCCGTCAGGCAGGCCGCGTCGCACGCGGGCGAGACGCAGTGCATGCACTGCCGCTTCACGTAGTCCTCGCCCTTCGAGGTCTCGAACGCCTTGATCGCCGTCCACTGCTTGGTGGTCGGCCGCGTGACGGCCTCGGGATCCTCGGGCTCCGGATTGCCGTTCGCCTCCGCGCAGGCCATCGTGCAGCTGTTGCAGCCGGCGCAGCGCGTGGTGTCCACGAGAACTCCGTACGGCTCGACACCGCCGACGGGCTCCGCCGCCCGCGCTCCATGCGGGCACGCGACGGTGGCTCCGGCCAGGCCGAGCGTTTTCAGAAACCCTCTGCGGTTCATAACCCCCTCTTCGCGCTAACGGACTTCGCTCTCGAGCGGCGGGAAGAGTTCCCGCCGGAGAGCGAGCCAATCGGAATCCTCGAGCCGGTCGCCGAAGTGCTCCAGCCACACGCCGCCGTCGTTCGCGACGCGGCCGAGCGCCGGCATCAGCGTCGCGTTCAGCCTCATACCGGAGAAGTCGTTCCACGCGTCGGCCATGGATCCGGTGAGGAGGTTCTGGACGTTCTCGGCGAGACGGGCCGGGCGGACCTTCAGGACCCACGACTCGGGACCCGGTCGGTTCGCGGCGCCGGGCGCGCCGGGCGCGCCGCTCGGCCCGCCGGCGAGATCGTGATTCACCGCCACGATCTCCCCGTCCAGCGGCATCGCCTGGGTCAGGCGGCGGTTCTTCGAGGAGACGAGCGTGAACGCGGGCTCTCCCTGCCGCAGATGTCGGCCCGGATCCGGCGTCTCCACCGCCGACAGCGCGCCGACGAACTGGGTCGCGAAGTCGGAAGCGCCGACCGTGGCCATGCCGTCCGGCAAGACGCGCACCCAGACATGACCCGGATGGAGATAGACGCGGGAGGGAACCGAAGCGGCGAAGGCCGGGAGCGGAGGCGCCCGGAGGGCTTCGTCGCCGAATGCGCTCTCCTTCGCCTCCAACTCCTCGCGGGAGAGGAGCCATGCCGCGCCGATGAACGCGGCGAACGTGAGAAACGCGAGAATCGGAACCATGGTGTACCCCTTTCCGCCGTGTGAGCGCCGTCGCTCACGGTTCCCTCTACCGGCAAGAGCGGGGCCATGGGCGCGGGCGGCGGGACGGGCGGCGACGGAAGCGGCGCGCGAGCCGCGCGTTGCGGCCGAAGATTTTCGCGACGGTGTGGAGAAGCGCAACGGCGCGGGCGAACGCGATCGTAGAGATACTCGACGCCGCGCGCGGCCCGCGCGGGGTTCGCGCGCCGGAATCGCGCTGGCCGCGCGGAGTTGGCCCGTCGTAGAGAAATGAAACGGGAGTGTTGAGTCTCTCAACGCCTCGTCGAGGCTCGCGACGCCTCCGCGGGCCCGCCGGCGGCGTTCTTGCGGTAGCATGGAGGGCGACGATTCGATGATCCGAAGCCGGGGCCCGTCGCGGCGCCCGGCCATCCGGGAGGTGGATCCGATGGTGAAACGGTTGATGCTGGTCCTGCTCCTCGCCTCGATCGCCGCGTGCTCGAAGTCGCCGGGAGAGGGTGGAACCGCGGCCGTGAAGGCGCCGTCCCTTCAGGAGCGGGCCTGGGCTTCCGTCCGGGGAGGCGCGCTGCTCGTGGACGTCCGCACGCGGGAGGAGTTCGACGAGGGGCACCTGGAAGGCGCGCTCCTCATTCCCGTGGACGAGATCGCGTCGCGCGCGTCCGAGCTGGGCGACGACAAGAACCGCGCGATCGTCCTCTATTGCCGGAGCGGAAACCGCTCGGGGCGGGCGAAGCGCGCGCTGGAGGAGCTCGGCTACACGAACGTGATGAACGCGGGGGGGTACGAGAGCCTGAGGCGCGTCCAGTAGCCGGCGCGGCGGAACCCCGCCGGCGGCGAGGCGGCGGAGCGGGCCGGGCGGCCCTACTCGTACCGCAGGGCGTCGATCGGGTTCAGGCGGGAGGCCCGCACCGCGGGCAGAAGGCCGAAGACGACGCCGACGGCCGAGCAGAAGACGAGCCCGATCACGGCCCACTCCATCGGCACGGTCGCTTCCATCTTCGTGAAGACCGAGACGAGATTCCCCAGCCCGAATCCGACCAGCACGCCGACCACGCCTCCGACGTTGCAGAGCAGCACGGCCTCGAGCAGGAACTGGGTCATGATGGTCTGAGGCTTGGCGCCCAGGGCCTTTCGGATCCCGATCTCCTTCGTCCGCTCGGTCACGGCGACCAGCATGATGTTCATGATGCCGATCCCGGCGACGACCAGGGCGATGATCCCGATGACGAAGGCGGCGATCTTCACGCCCATGCTCATCTTGTTGAATTCGGTGATGAGGCTCTCGCTGTTGAAGAACTCGAAGTTGTCCTCTTCGCCCGCCTTCACGCCGCGTTCGCGGCGGAGAACCTGCCGCGTTTGCTCGATCGCGTCCTGGATCAGTTCCGGCGACTTGGCCCGGACGGTGATGTTCACCGACCGGTCGAAGCCCTCGCGGTTCGTCATGCCGTAGATGCCGAGGTACGTCGAGACGGGAATCAGCACGTAGTTGTCGTAGTTCCCGCCGAAGGCCGACTTCTTCTCGTCGAACACGCCGATCACTTCGTACTTCCGACCGTCCAGCCGGACGATCTTCCCGATCGGGTCGGCGAAGGGGAAGAGCTTCTTCGCGATGGCGTGCCCGATGACGGCCACGTGCCGGCTCCCCTTCACGTCCATCGCGGAGAGATTGCGGCCCAGGCCGACGTAGTGCGTGTTGTTGGGCGGGTACTCCGGCGTGCCGCCGCAGATGGAGACGTTGGGATTCGTCTCCTCCCCCCGGTACTCCACCTTGTAGCCGAAATCCCACAACTCGGAGCCGACCAGGTCCACGATGTCCACCTGCTCGCGGATCGCGTCGGCGTTCGCGACGGTGAGGGGAGGCCGCCGCATGGCCTTGCGCCGCTCCTCCGGCGAATTGAACCCGCCCGCCGGCCACTTCTGGACCTGAAAGGTCTGCGCGCCGAGGACGCTCATCTCCCGCTCCATCGTCCCCTGCACGACCGAGATGGCCGTCATGACGGCGATGATCGAGGCGACGCCCGCCACGATGCCGACCAGGGTGAGGATGGAGCGGAGCTTGTTGCTCACGATCGCTCCGGTGGACATGAGGAGCGTGTCAAGCGGCCGCACGTCGCGCCTCCGGGGTCCGGCCCGTGGGATTACTCATAGCGAAGCGACTCGATCGGGTCGAGCTTCGCGCCGCGGTAGGCGGGCACGATCCCGGCCATGACCCCGACGGCGATCGACACCAGGACCGCGACGACGAGGATGGGAATGGAGAGGCTCGCCGGCATGAGCGCGGCGTTGATGACGGCCGTCAGGATGGCGGCCAGGACGATGCCGACCGCGCCGCCGATCAGGCAGATCGTGGACGATTCGAAGAGGAACTGGAAGAGGATGCTCTTCCGCGTCGCCCCGATCGCCTTCCGAATCCCGATCTCCCGCGTCCGCTCCGTGACGGAGACGAACATGATGTTCATCACGCCGACGGCGCCGACGAAGAGCGAGATGCTGGTGACCAGGAGCCCGACCAGGAGCACCACGCCCATCACCTGGCTGAAGGTGCCGACCAGGGTGTCGAGCTTGTTGATGGAGAAGTTGTCGGGCTCCGCGGGGCGGAGCTTCCGGATCTTCCGCATCTCGCCGATCACCTGGTACTCGAGATCGGCCAGCGACTCCTGCGTCGGGGCCTTCACGGCGACGTTCACGTCCGTGCGCCCATGGTGGCCGCCGAACGCCTTCACGAAGGTGGTGATCGGCACGAAGATCTGCCGGTCGAAGTTCGGGCCGTCCAGGAACGCGCCGCCCTGCTTCTCCATGACGCCGATCACGCGGAAGGTCGAGCGCCCGATGCGGATGTGCTTGTTGATCGGATCGGTGGCGCCGAAGAGCCCCTTCTGCACGTCGGTTCCGATCACGCAGACGTTCTTCTTGTAGGTGACGTCGAAGCCGAGCAGGAAGCGCCCCGACTGGGGTTGCGCGCTGGAGAGGCGCGTCTGCTTCTCGGTCGTCCCGAGGATGTTGACGCCCTCCATCGTCTCGGACCGGTACTTCACGTCGGTGCGGGTGTCCATGGTGGGGTTCACGATGGCGACGCCGCGCAGGCGCTCCTCGAGCGCGCCGGCCTCGCGCAGATCGAGGTTCGGCCGGTTCCGGTAGAGGAAGAAGTCGTTCATGATGACCCACGGCATCCGCGAGACGTAGATGACGTCGGTCCCGACCGCGGAGAAGCTCTCGCGGAAGCGGTTCTGCAATCCGTTCACGGCGGTCATGGTCAGCACGACCGCCACGATGCCGATGATGATGCCGAGCGTCGTGAGGGCGCCGCGGGCCTTGTTCGCCCGGATCGCGCGAAGGGCGATCTGGAGCGACTCGCCCAGGCCGGTCGCCAGCCTCATCCCGCGATCGCTCCGGCGGCGGCGGGAACCGGGGCCGCGTGCGGCGGGACGGCGTGCGGCGCGGCGTGGGGCGGCGCGGCCGCC
>DATIQI010000077.1:0-2487 GCA_035470985.1 Acidobacteriota bacterium | reverse complement strand
GGTGCGACCGCGGCCGCGCCGCCGGAAGCCGGGCTGGAGATCGCGACGGCCGCGATCGGCCGCGGCGCGCTGGGAGCCGCGGGCGGGGCTCCCGGATTCTGGGCGAGCGCGCTCGGAATCGCGCGGGCGGAGTTGCTCCAGCTGGCGCGCCAGCCGGGGCTCTACATCTTCGTGCCGATCATCCTCATCCAGGCGCTCGGGAGCGCGCTCACGGCCGTCGGTCCGTTCGACACGCCGCTCCTCATGACGCCCGGCCTGAACGCGGTCGCGACCGCGCGGCAGGTGACGATCATGGTCTGCCTCCTCCTCACCTTCTACACGGTCGAGTCGCTGGAGCGCGAGCGGACCACCGGGCTCGCGGCCATCCTCTACGCGTCCCCCCTCCGGACCGGCGCGCTCCTTCTCGGAAAGTGGGTCGCGAACCTCGCGATCATCGCGGTGATTCTCGGAAGCGCGCTCGTCGCGGGCGCGATCACGCTCGCGGTTCAGGGCCAAGTGCCGTTCGGCGTCGGACCGTACGCCGTGGTCTGGGGGCTCCTCCTCCTCCCCACGTACCTCGTCTGGATGGCGTTCGTCACCTTCCTCTACGCGGCCACCGGGAACCGCTACGGCGCGTACGGTCTCGCCCTCGGCGCCCTGATCCTCACCCTCTATCACCTCGTCGCCGGGAATCTCACCTGGGCGACGAACTGGTGGCTCTGGAGCGCGCTCCGATGGACCGACCTCGGATTCTTCGAAACGGATCTGAAGGCCTTGATCTGGAATCGAGTCCTGGTGTCGGGACTGACGGTCCTCTTCGGCGTGCTCGCCGTGCGGCTCTTCGCGCGCCGCGATCAGGACGCGGTGCGCGCGGTCCATCAGCTAGCGCCCCGGCGGCTCCTGGCCGCCGGCGGGCGTCTTCTCCCCCCCGCGACCGTTCCGCTCGTCGCGTTCGTGACGCTCTCCTTCATGGTGCACGGCGCGGTGGACGGCGAGGCGGCGAAGAAGGATCGGAAGGACTACTGGGCCAAGAATCTGAAGACATGGATGCGCGCGCCCCTTCCCGACATCGCGCGCACCGACGTGTCGCTCCGGATCGATCCGGCGAAGCACTGGCTGGCGAGCGAGGGGTCCCTGACGCTGGTGAATCCCCACGAGGCGCCCCTGGCCAAGATCCCCCTGACCGGGGGCCTCCACTGGGATTCGCTCTCCTGGACGATGAACGGCGCGCCCTACGCGCCCGAGGACCGGAAGCGGCTCTACGTCTTCACGCCGGCCGCGCCGCTCGCCCGCGACGACAGCGTCGTGATCGGTTGGCGCTGGAACGGCCGCTATCCCGGCGGCGTCACGAAGAACGGCGGGAATACGCCCGAGTTCGTCCTCCCCTCGGGCGTGGTGCTGACCGGATTCTCGCCCAGCTTCATGCCCGTGATCGGCTTCCAGGAGGACGTCGGCGAGTCGAAGGAGAATCGGACCGACCCGCGCGAATACCCGAGCGACTACTGGAAGGGCGAGACGCGCGCCGCCTTCGGCGCGACGTCGTGGTTCCCGGCCCGCGTGACGATCACGGCCCCGGTGGACTACACGCTCAATTCCGCCGGCGTCTGCGTTCGGAACACGGTGACGAAGGGATGGCGCACGCAGGTCTGGGAGACCGACCACCCGATCAAGCTCCTGAACGTGATCTGCGGCCGCTGGAAGGTGAAGGAGGGCGCGGGGACGACGATCTACCACTCCGCCGCGCACCCGTACAACATCGACGAGATGTCCGCCACGCTCGACGCCGCGCGTCACTGGTACTCGGAGTGGTTCCTTCCCTATCCGTGGAAGGAGCTGAAGCTCTCCGAGTTCCCGGGCCTCGCCGGGTACGCGCAGGGCTTCGGGACGAACATCACGTTCAGCGAGAACATCGGATTCCTGACGAAGAACGACGAGAAGACGAACGCCACCTTCCTGGTCACCGCGCACGAAGCGGCCCACCAGTGGTGGGGGAACATCCTCACGCCGGCCGATGGGCCCGGCGGCGACATCCTCAGCGAGGGGATGTCCCACTTCTCCACGCTCCTCCTCTTCGAGAAGGTGAAAGGAGCGCGGGCGCGCATGGAGTTCGCCAAGGGAATCGAGGCGCGCTACGGCGACCGCCGCCGTCCCGACGACGAGCGGCCAATGTACGAGATCGACGGGAAGCGCGAATCGGACGAGACCCTGACGTACGATCGCGGCGGCTGGGTCTTCTGGATGCTGTACGACTTCATGGGCCCCGAGCGGGCCCTCGAGGGATACCGGAACTTCATCCGGACCTGGAGCGTGGGCCGCGACCATCCGGCGCTCCAGGACTTCGTGGCCGCGATGCGGCCCTACGCGCCCGATCCGGCGGCGTACGACGCCTTCACCGAGCAATGGTTCGCGGGCAAGGCGATGCCCGAGTTCCGCGTCACGCGCGCGACGAAGGAACCGGCCTCCGGCGGCGGGTACGACGTCAGGGTGACGGTGGAGAATCGCGGGACC
>DATIQI010000076.1:0-18659 GCA_035470985.1 Acidobacteriota bacterium | reverse complement strand
AGCCAGACGAGCCGGTGCGCCAGCAATGTCAAAGCCCTTGGGCGGAATCCGGTTGTCTTTGGTGCGGTCCGTGCCCAGCACAAAGTGGAACGTGTGCTCCTCCTTCGTCAGCGTGCTGCTCATGCTAGCTTCGTAAACGAGGTCGTCACGCGTGTGAGTCCGCCCCGCCCGCCGCGGCGATCAGGGGCCGCGCGGCGAGCCCCGCGGGGCCGAGCCGGCGGGCCGCCAGGGCCGGCGAGATCCGCAGCCAGACGACCGTGGCGCGCGCGCGGAGGAGCGCGCGGGACGCCTCGTGGGTCGTCACGCCGCCGCCGCACGCGATCACCACGCCCTCCTCGCCCGCCAGCGCGGCCTCGAGCGCGCGCGCCTCGTGCTCCCGGAACGCCGCCTCGCCCGCGCCGGCGAAGATCGCCGCCACCGGCCGCCCCGCCGCGCGCTCGATCGCCTCGTCCAGATCCGCCGACGCGACTCCGAGTCGGGCGGCGAGGAGCGGCGCCACCGCCGACTTCCCGGAGCCGGGGATACCGATCAGGGCGACGCGCGGTGCGGCTCTCGTGGCCATCCTCCGGATGCGGAGCGGAACGGAAACGGGCCCTCCGCCTGGGAGGGCCCGTTAGGGTACACGATGGGGGCCGCGTTCGGCCAGCCGCCGGAGCTAGTTGGCGGCTTGCTGGTCGGTCAGGATCTTCGGCGTGACGAAGATCAGGAGCTCGCGCTTCGCCTTCGTCGTCGAGTTCGACCGGAAGAGGTTCCCGATCAGGGGGATGTCCATGAGCACCGGCACGCCGCGCTTGGTGCTCGTCTCGTTGCTGCGGATGAGCCCGCCGATCACCGCCGTCTCGCCGTCGTTCACCATGACGCGCGTGTCGGCCATCGTGGTGTTGATGATGATGCCGCCCTGGACCGTCGCCTGCGCCGCGAGGTCCGAGACCTCGGGGTGGACGTCCATGGTGATCTTGTTCCCCACGTTGATGTGCGGCGTCACGCTCAGCTTGATGCCGATGGTCGTCAGCTGCGTGACCGCGTTCCCCGCGAAGTCCTGCACGATGAGCGGGATCTGCTGGCCCACGACCACCGACGCCTCGCGGTTGTTCACCGTGGTGATGCGCGGGTTCGAGATGATGTTCGCCTTGTTCTGCGTCTCCAGCGCCTCGAGCTGCGCGTCGATGGAGCCGAAGCTCTTCACCGTGCCCAGCTTCACGATCCCGGCGGGATTCGTCACGCCCGCCGCGTTGATCTGGATGTCCTCGCTGACGCCGGCGTCGAAGAGGTCGAGGTTGTGCACGCCCCAGACGATGCCCAGGCTGCGGGTCGCCGTGACGTCCACGTCCACGAGCCGCGCCACGATCTCGACCTGCGGGGTCTTCGTGTCGAGGCTGCGGACCATCGACTCCGCCTGGTCCAGGCGCTCGTCGATGTCGGTAATGAGGAGGGAGTTGCTCCGCTTGTCCACCTCGATGTGGCCGCGCTTGGTGAGCGTCTTCTCCACCGACTTGGACATCTCCTCGGCGTTCGCGTAGCTCACCGGCACGATGCGCGTCGAAAGCGGCAGCAACTCCTCCTGGGCCCGCTCGGCGGTCCGGCGTTCCATCTCCTCCTTGCGGAGGGTCTCGAGGTTCGAGATCACGATGGTCTGCCCCTGGTCGACCATGCCGAGGCCCTGCGCGCGCAGCAGGATGTCGAGCGCGTGCCGCCACGGAACGTTCCGCAGCCGCAACGTCACCTCTCCCTTGACCTCCTTGCTCGCGACGATGTTCTTCCCGCTGAATTCCGAGAGGCTGCGGAGCACCGTCTGGATCTCCGCGCCCTGGACGTCGAGGGACATGCGGCGTCCGTCGCCCGGATCGCTCGTCGTCGCCGCGGACGGCGACGTGCTGGACGCGCGCGACGCCGGCTCGGGCGCCTGGGCGACGGCCTCGACCGCCACCACGACGTTGTTCCCCAGCTGGCTCACGCCGTACGACACGGGCTTCGAGAGATCGACCACGATGCGGGTGCCGGTGTCCTGACCCCAGCCCATCTCGGTCGCGCGGACCGACTTCACGTTCGAGCCGTCGCGGCCCGCCCACGTCCGCTCGGCGAACGCGAGCGTCGCGCCGGGGCAGTCGATCACGATGCGATCCGGAGCCTCGAGGGTGAAGTCGTGGTAATTGATCGGCGCGTCGGCCTCGACGACCACCTGGGTGCCGCCCCCGGCCTCCTTCAGCGAAATGCTCTTCACCGTGGCCCCGAGGGCCGGAGCGGCCGCGAGCATCAGGAGCAGCGGAAGCGCCACCCCCGCGCCGGCGCGGCGGCCCGTGCGCGTCCTACTGGTTCCGAGTCGCATTGGGCTCTCCCTCTTTCGATTTCAGTTGGATCGTCACGGTCTGCGAGTCGCCGAAGGCGTTCTGGACGACCTGGAGTTCCGACTTCGAAATGCCCGAGATGTATCCGTTCACCACGGGATCGCCGACGCGAAGCACGTAGCCGCGCCCGCGGCTGTCCTCGACGAGCGCGAACTTGTCGGCCGAGCCCCACATGATGCCGACGAGGTGCATGTCGCCGACGTCCACGAGGGCGCCGTCGCCCGTCTGGCTCTGGAACCTGCCGTCGATCAGCGACTGGAACGGATCGCGACGGCCCGCCGTCTGGTAGACGTACTGCTCCCGCTGGAAGAGCATCGCGGGATCGAGGGCCTTCGGCTCCTCGCCCGATACGGCCGTGGCCGCCGCCGCGCCGCCCGCCGCCGGCACCGCCGTCGAGGGAGCCGCCGTGCTCGCCGCGCCGCTCGTGACCGAGCCCGGCACCGGCACCGCGGTCGTCCCCGGCGTCCCCGCCACCGTCGCCGCGGGGCCCGTGACGGCGCCCGGCTTCGCCGCGACGCCCGCCGCGCCCACCGCCGCCGCGCTCTTCGCCGCGACCACCACGGACGGATCGCGCTTCACCCAATCCGGGGCCGGCGGACCGTAGACGACCGGAGCCGCGACCGGGGCCGCCGCCTTGGGAAGCGCCTGCGCCGCCGGCGACGTCGCCGGGGTCGGGAGCTTCGCGGGCGCCGGAGCGCGCAGCGCGAAGAACGCCACCACGCCGATGAGGGCGGCCGCCACGACCAGGATCAGGATCCCGACCGGGCTGCGAAGGAGCTTACTTTGCGGCAGCGCCAGGCTGCTTGGCAGGTTCATTGGAGGTCCCCTCGGCCAGCGTGTACGCGGTGGCGACGAAGTCGGCCTGCACGGTGTCGTCCAGGTCTCCCTTGTCGTACGACTTCACCTTCAGTTGAGAGACGTTGACGAGACGGCTCAGTTCCGCGATCTCGCTCAGGAAGGTGCCCGCGCGGTGGTACCCGCCGGTCACCGAGATCTGCACCGGATTCTCCGTGAAGTCGGCCGTCGGATTCGGTTGTCCCGGCTTGAAGAGGACGAACTTCACACCCGCCTCCTGCCCGGCGATCGTCACCTTGCGCAGCAGGCTCGCGACTTCCTTCTGGGACGGCAGGAGCTCCTGCGCGACCGCCCACCGCTGGTTCAGGAGGGCGAACTCCCGCTTCAGCTCGGGCAGCCGGTTCACGAGCTGCTGCGCCTTCGTCAGCTCGTTCATCTTCAGGGTGTACGTGGCCTTCAGCTCGGCGATCTGCTTCGCCCGCGCCCGGTAGTTGAAGGGCACGTAGTCCGCGAACACGTAGAAGTAGACCAGCGCGGCGATGCCCGCGACGATCAGGGCGATCTTCTGGGTCTTCGGATCCTTCAGGTCCATCGCAATCCCTCGCGCGTGCCGGTTACAGCGTCATGCTCGCGGTGATCTTGAACTTCACCACGTTGCGTTGGTCGATCGTGCCCTTCTCCGCCACGACGAGATCCACGTCCCCGTAGAGCGGGGACTCCTCCAGGCGCGACATGAAGTCCGCGACGAGGAGGTTCGAGAACGTCACGCCCTCGACCTGGATCCGGTTCGAGCCGGGAATCTCCTCGAACTGCGTCATCCAGAGGTGCTCGGGAATGCACTTCGAGACCTCGTCCACCAGCTTCACGCGCGTCAGGCGCTGCTTGTCGAGCCCGGTGATGACGCCCAGCCGGCGCTCCAGCTCCTGGCGCTTCTGCGTGAGTTCGTTGATCGTCTGGATCGCGGGGCGGAGCTTCTCCGCCTCCTGCTCGGCCTTCGCGATGTCGGCCTCGAGCCGGCTCACCTGCATCGCCTGGACGACCGAGAACGCCGCGAAGAGCGCCGCCACCAGAATCAGCACCAAGAGCGGCATCACGGCGCCCACCTTCGGCAGCGTGAAGGTGCGCTTGACCTGGCGCTCGTCCCTGGGCAGCAGGTTGATCCGGATCATGGTTCCCCCTAGCGCAGCGCGAGCCCGATGGCGACCGTGAGGATGGGCGCGACCGACTCCGGCGATTCACCGTTGAAGAGACCGGCATCCACCGAGAGCTTGGAGACCGGATTCACGACGTCGACGGGCACTTGGTGCCGCTGGCCGAGGAAGTCCGACAGGCCCGGCACGCGGGCGCTTCCGCCCGAGAGCAGGATGCGATCGATCCGATCCGCATCGCCCGCCGAGCGCAGGTACGCGACCGCGCGGTCGATCTGCGTGGAGAGATCCTCGCAGGTCGCCTGCACGATCGACGCCACGTCGATGACGCCGTCGCCGTGGCCGCGGAGCGCGTTCAGCGCCTCGGTCTGGCTGACGTTGTGGCGACGCTGGATGCCTTCGACGAACGAGTTGGAGCCGACGGAGAGGTCCTTCGTGAAGTGCGGCACCTGGTCGCGGATGATGTTCAGGTTCGTGATCTCCGCCCCGATGTTCAGGAGCGCGACCGTCTCGCCCGGCATGAGGTCGTAGTTCGCCTCGACGGCGTTCTGGATGGCGAAGGAGTCGACGTCGATGATGATCGGCTGGAGCCCGGCCTCGCGCACGATGTCCGCGTGGTTCGCGATCATGTCCTTCTTGGCCGCGACCAGGAGCACCTGCATCTTCTTCGCGTCGACGCTGGGATTGATGATCTGGAAGTCGAGCGAGACGTCGTTGATGTCGTAGGGGACGTGCTGCTCCGCCTCCCACTGGATCGCCTCCTTGGCGTCCTCCTCGCTCAGCTTGTCCATGAGGATCTTCTTCACGATGACCGCGCGTCCGGAGACGGCCGTCACCACCTGGCGGTTCCGGATCTGGCGGGACTCCATGAGATTCGTGATGGCTTCGTGGACCATCTGGCGGTCCATGATCTCGCCGTCCACGATCGCCTCGGAGAGCGGCTCCGAAATGCCGTAGTTCACGAGGCGGTCCCCCGAGCGGTCGCGCACGACCTCGGCCACCTTGATGGAGCTCGACCCGATGTCGAGGCCGACAACGCTCTTCTTCTTACCGAACATGTGCGTGCTCCGCGTTATGGGGGATGAACGCTTCCAGCTCCCGACTGCTGGAACTCGTCCCTTCGTGATCGAGCAAGTTCCATGCCATGAGCGTCCGCCTCTGCAACGTAAGCCTTTATAGCGTAAGGCCTTACGCTGCCGGTTCGCGCCCCGTGCAGCTTGCGACCCGCCCGGCCCCGACCGGTGCGATTCGCACGTCCGACCAGCTTTCGTTCGCCGGTTTCTGGCCGCTTCCGCGGCCGCCGCCGGTCGGGCTGCCCGCGTTGACCGGCCCCGGGTCGTCTGTTAGGTTGCCGCCATGACCCGCCTCGCCCACGGCGCCGCTTGGGTCGCTGCCCTCGTGTCCCTCTGGGTCTACGCCGTCACGCTCTCGCCGACGGTCGCCTGGGTGAACCAGGGCGAGGATTCGGGAGACCTGCTCGCCGCGTCCGCGACGCTCGGCATCCCTCATCCGACCGGCTACCCGCTCTTCGTCCTTCTCGGAAGGCTCGCGAGCCTCGTTCCGCTCGGAAGCGTCGCCTTCCGCATCAACCTCGTCGCCGCCCTGGCCGGCGCGGCCGGGGTCTACTTCCTCGTTCGCTTCGTCTGCGAGCTCGCTTCCCGGGGCGGCGCGGCGGCGTCCCGCCCCGCGGTGCCCGCGGCCGTGCTCGCGGCGGTCGCCGCGTCGCTCCTCTACGCCTTCTCGCGCGGCGCCTGGAGCCAGAGCGTCGTGGCCGAGGTCTACACGCTGAACGTCGCGCTCTTCGGCGCGATCCTCTGGTCGTGCGCGCGCTCGGAGCGCGACCGCGACTACCGCTTCCTGGCGCTGGCGGCCTTCCTGCTCGGCCTCGGCCTCGCGAACCATCTGCTCATCCTGGCCGCGGCGCCCGCCGTCGCCTGGAGCGCCTGGCGCTCCCTCGCTGCCAGGAAGATCGGCATGGCCGGACTCGTTCTTTTGCCCCTTCTCTCGATCTGGGGCGCGACCCTGATCCTCTATCTCCCCGTCCGGGCGTCGCTTCCCTGGCCGGCCGGGGGACCCGAATTCTCGTGGGGCGTTCCCTCCACCCCGGAGCGGCTCGGGTGGGTCGTCACCGGGGCCCAGTACACCCGGAATTTCTTCACGCGCGGGGCGGCGGAGGTCTGGACCCACCTCGTCCCGGGGCGCTGGATCCTCGACTTCGGCTTCGGGCTTCTCGTGATCGCGGCCGGCGCGGCCGCGGCGGCGCGGTCGCGCTTCCGGGGGCACGGGCCGGCGCTCGCGGCCCTCGCGGGGGCCCTGGCGCTCCTCTCGCTCTACGCCATCGCGGACGACGTCGGATACTGGATGCCCGTCGCCTGGCTCGCCTGCGCGATCGCCGGGACCGGCGCCGCGGCGCTAGTCTCGGGCGGCGACGCCCCGCCGGCCCCCGCGGCCGCGCGCGCCGGCGCCGCCATCGCGGGCCTCCTCCTCGTCGCGGCGGCGCAGTCGGTCTGGGGCCACGCCCGCTCCGTGGACGCGTCGAAGGACCTGACGCCCTACCTCTACGCGCACCGGAACCTCGCGGCCGTGGAGCCCGACGCCCTCATCGTGAGCGAGTTCGACGGCCGCACGTTCTCGCTCTGGTTCTACAAGGCGACCGACTTCCGCGAGAGCCACCCCCGGCTCGTGGTCGCCTACAAGTACCTCCTCGTCTGGCCCTGGTACGCGCACCACCTCGCGCGCACGTACGCCGGGCTCCGGGTCCCGCGGCCGAGCTCGAACCTCGACGAGACGATGAACGTCCTCATCGCCCGGAACCTCGACCATCGCCCGGTCTATCTGACGCGCCTCGATCCGGGGCTCGCGCCGCGCTTCCGCGCGGAGCCGGTCGGCTATCCGCCGATCCCCCTCTATCGCGTCCGTCGGGCGGACCCGTGACCGGCGCGATCCGGCGGCTCGCGGAGGGACGCGTTCCGCGCCTCCTCCTCGCGCTCCTCCTCCTCGGGATCGCCGCGTTCCAAGCGGGGCGCGTGCTCCAGGCGGAACGCGCCATCATCGAGGCGGCGGGAGGCGGCGGGATGGCCCTTCCGCTCGACGACTCCTTCATCTACCTCCAGTACGCGCGCGCGATCGCGGAGGGCCATCCCTTCGTCTACACCGCCGGCAACGCACCGACGACCGGCGCGACGAGCCTCTGGTACCCGCTCCTCCTCGTGCCGCCCCATCTCTTCGGAGCGAGCCCCGAATTCGCCGTGGCGTGGACGTTCGGCTTGGGCATCCTCTTCTACTTCCTGATCGCGCTCCTCGCGTGGCGCCTCGCGGGGCGGCTCGGCGGGTGGCCCGCGTCGCTCCTCGCGTGCGGCCTCGTGCTCGCGAGCCCGCACGTCCTCTGGGGCTCGCTGAGCGGCATGGAGGTCGGGTTCTACGCCGCGGTCCTCCTCGCGACGACGCACGCCTACGTCCGGGAACGGAGCGAAGCGCGCTTTCCGAAATTCCGATGGTGGGCCCTGGCCCTGGCCGGCGCCCGGCCCGAGGGCGCCGTCCTCTGCGGGGTCTTCGGGATCCTGGCGCTCGGCGACGCCTGGCGCGCCGGCGCGCGGGACGGCGTGCGGCGAAGCCCGCTTCCGGTCGCGTTCGCGTTCGGCGCGGCCGCCCTCCCCTTCGTCGTGAACCTCGCGGTCTCGGGCGCGTTCGAATCGACGAGCAGCCAGGCCAAGTCGATCTTCGCGGAGCCGTACGGCGAGACGCGCACCGCCTACCTGCTCGGACTCCCCGCCCTCTGGCTCGAGATCGGGAAGGCGTACCTCTCGTTCCTTCTCCCCGCGCGGCTCCCGGAAGGGGGAAGCGCGATTCCCTCCCCGTTCGGCTGGACCGCGGGACTCGGCCTCGCCTTCTTCGTCCTCGCGGGGCGCCTCGCGCGCGGCCGCTGGCCCTCGACCGGATCCACGCTCGCGCTCCTCGCGACCGGCGTGGCCGTCGGCGCGCTGCCCGTCCATTGGTGGGTCCACTACCACCGCTATCTCCAGGGGCTCCTGCCGCTTCTCCTGGTCGTCGCGGCCTCGGGCTGGGGCCGCCTCGCCGGCATGCTCCCGGCGCGCGCGCCGCGGTGGACGGCGATCGCGGCCGGAGTACTCGCGGCGGGGATCCCGGGCGCAATCGCGATTCCGAAGCTCCTTCCCGAGCAGGGCGCGATGGTCCAGCTCTACGGGCACAACTGCCAGAACATCCTCCACCAGCAGGTCGCCGTGGGGCGCTGGATCGACCAGAACCTCCCGCCCGACGCGGTGGTCGGCCTGAACGACGCCGGCGCGCTCGCCTACTTCGGACGGCGCTCGACCGTGGATCTCGTGGGGCTCACGTCGGCGGGCTACGCGCGGGCCTACCGCTCGGGGCTCGGCTGCCTCTTCGAGCACCTGCGGCGCCGGCCGCCGGGAGCGATCCCGACCTACTTCGCCGTCTATCCCGAGTGGTTCCCCTACTGGCCCGAGAGCGGCATCTTCGGACCCGAGGCGTTTCGCGCGCGCCTCGGCTTCAACACGATCTGCGGCGGCACCGACATGGTCGTCTATCCCGCCAGCTGGCTCGACGCCGCGCCGACCGATCGTCCCGCGCTGGCGCCCGAGGCGCTCGAGGGACGCACGCTCGTGGATTCGCTCGACCACGCGTGGCTGGAGGACGAGCGCCGCCACGAGTGGCGCGCCGAGCCCGAGGCGAAGGACGTGCTCCGCCGCTACGGATACGCCGACCGGATGAATCGTCCCGCCACCGACGGGGGGAGGATCCTGCGCGGGGGCGAGCGCTTCCGGATCGCGACGCGGCCGGGGCGCGATCTCCTCGTCGTGATGCGGACCGACGCGTGGTATCCGAGCCGGCTCCGGGTGACGGTGGACGGGCGGGACGCGGGAACGTGGGTGGTCGAGCGGTCGGGGAGCGCGTGGGTGGAGCCCCGCTTCACGATTCCCGGGAGGCTCCTGCGCCGCGAGCGTCCCGAGATCCGGATCCGGCGCGACGCCACCTCGGGCGAGGAGAACGCCGCGCCGTTCCGGTACTGGTTCTATCAGTAGCCGCGGCGGCTACTGGTCGATCCAGGACGAGACTTCGTAGGACGAGAGCGAGTTCAGCTTCGCGATCATCGCGCTCGAGTAGAGCAGCTTGATGTTACCGTTCAGGTTCGTGGCGTCCGAGAGCGACCCCTGAATGAGCATGGCCCCCACGACCTGCTTCGCCGTACCACCGCCCGTGACCGTCACGTCGCCCAGGACCAGCACGACGCCGCTCCAGTTGAACGTACCGCTCATCGTGAAGTTCTCGTCGACGACCAGGACGCCCGCTCCGCTCGCGTTGCCCGAGATGTGGAGGTCGCCCGCGATGTGGACGATCTTCAGGTCGTCCACCGTGCCCCACGTGGACGTGTTCGGGTTCGTGATCGACCCGGTGAGCGTGATGTCGGCCATCTGGCTCCACGCCGCGGCCAGCGCGGGGAGGTCGAGGTTCACCTCGGCCGAGCCGACGCTCGGCTCGCCGCCCGCGCCCTCCACGTTGTTGGACTGGACGACGTTCAGCTGCGTGCTGATGGCGTTCGGGTCGTTCGGCGTCGAGATCCCGAGAACCGGCGTCGCGCCGGTGACGGTGTCGTACGGCGCCGTCTCGTAGTGGTCGCGCCCGTCGACCCGGAAGGCCGAACCGTTGAAGGTCATGGCGCCTTCCGTGTAGACCGAGCCGGGAATCGGCGGGAGCGGCCACTTCACCGCCTCCACCGTGACGATCTTCGAGCCGATGCCGCGACGGCCCTGCGCGGTCACGATGATCTTCGGAATGCCGCGCGTCGCGTTCTCCCGCGGCGGGGTCGTCGGGTTGTTGTCGTGGTCCCCGAAGAGGACGATGTTCCCGCCGCCGTCCAATTTGTAGCGGACCTTCACCCACGGATAGTCGAGACGGTCGGCGACGGGCAGCGCGAACTGCCGAGAGCCGGTCTCAGGATAGCGCTCGCTCGCCTCGTCCACGGCCATGTCTCCGTCGTTGTCGCGGGTGTCGTTCGTCGTCGCGTCGTAGTCCGGGTCGAGGCTCCCCGCCCCTGGATCGTTGATCAGGTACTTGCCCCAGCCGGGCTTGTAGGGCGTGCTGGTCTCACCGATGTACGTCCCCGAGGGCTGCGCGTTCGGGTTCGACATCCGAGTCAGGACCTCGCTGATCCCCGCCTCGGCGTTCTGGAAGGCCTGGGACGCGGCGAGTTGATTGCCCGCGATCTGCTTCTCCCCCTTCGTCACCGCGACGTACGAGATGCCGAGCGACGTGAGGAGGAAGAGCACGAGGAGGGCCACGACGAGCGTGTTCCCCGCCTCGGGTCCGGTTTGAAACGTCCAAGCTTCTCGCGCGCGTTTCATGGTCGTCACCTGTCGGTCCGCCTTCCCTGAGTTAGCGCTCGCGCCACGAGGCGAGCGTGTAGCGGCTGAGCCGGAGCGCGTTGTTCACCGCGCCGGAGGAGTAGCGCACCCGGCCCGCGCCTCCGACGCTCGAATCGTCGATCACGGTCCCCTGGTAGATGAGGCCGCCGATGATGTGGGCCACGTCGGCGGGACCGCCGCCCGCGAGCGAGAGATCGCCCAAGCAGACGACGATGCCGGTGAACTGGCACCCGCCGGTCATCTTGAGATTGCCGTTCACCACGAGAATCCCCGCGCCGGACCACGTGCCCGAGATGTCCAGGTTTCCGTCGCAGAGCGTGAGCTTCGGGTTCAGGAGCGACCCGAGCGGCGGATCGGAGGATGCGAGCGACGTCCCGCCCGCCAGCTTGTAATCCACCATCCCGCCCGCTTGCGCGAGGATCTGGTTGAAGTCGTACGTGAAGGGCGACTGGTAGACGCTCCCGTCGCCCCCCGCGCCGATCACGTTGTTCTCCTGCCCGGCGTCGAGCGGCGCGTCGGTGGTCGGCCCTTCGGTCATGATGGCGGGCACCGCGGGGGCGTCCGGAATGGTGTCGTACGGAGCGGTCATCTCGTGATCGCGGCCGTCGATGATCAGGGCGTTGCCGTTCAGCTTCATCGATCCCCCGGACCAGATGGCCGAGCTGACGTCCACGAACGGGAACCGGATCGCCTCCGCCTCGATGACCTTGTTGGCGTTCCCCTTCTGGCCGAGCGCCGTGATCCGCAGCACGGGGGCGCCCACGACCAGGTTCTCCGCCGGCGGCGTCGCCGCGTTGGCGTCGTGGTCGCCGAACCGGACCAGCTCGTTGGAACGCATCTTGTATTCCACCCGCACGTAGGGATAGCGGAGCGCGGTCCCGTCGTTCGGCTGCTTCGAGAGCGCCTCGGCGTACCGCTCGTTCGTCTCGTCCACGTACGAGTCGTTGTCGTTGTCCCAGCCGTCGTCCGCCAGCAGCTTCGCGTCGGGATCGAGGGAACTGTTGCCGCTTTGCGTCACCAGGTACTTGCCCCAGCCCTGGTACGGCAGCGGCGGACCGATGAAGTTGGCGGCGTCGCCCGAATGGCTCATCCGGAAGAGGGCCTCCGTGATCCCGGCCTCGGCCGTGTACATCGCCTGAGTCACCGCCATCTGGTTCCCGGCGATCTGTTTCTCCGATTTCGTCACCGCGACGAACGCCACCCCGGCGGTCGTCATGAGCATGAGGACGAGGAGAGCCACGACCATGGCGTTCCCCGACGCGCCGGACGCGTCCGGCCGGCCGGGGCGATCGTTCCGTCCCTGGGTCGCTGCGCTCATGTTCGTGCTCCTCCCTCCGACTCTCGGTTCGGCCGCGCGACGGCTACGGGTAGATCGTCGACGCGTACGGATTCAAGTAGATGACCAGGTCGCCCGTGCTGGCGCTCGTGGCCGTCCCGGCCACGATGTCCGACAGGGGGTCCTCGTTCAGTTGATCCTGCGAGCACTCCAGGCGTCCCAGCGCGACCGCGTTCACCGAGCCGCCCGCGTTCGCGTCGGCCCAATTGAAGGTGGGCGGGATGATGGCGCCGCCCGAAGCGCTCGGATCGCAGAAGAAGGCCTGGACGGCGGGGGGCGTCGCGCCGCCCGCGCCGGCCGTGCCGACCACGATGTCGTTGCCGTCCTTCAGATCGATCGGCCCGACGGCCACGGAGAGCGCCGGGCCCGGCGTCGCGATCTCGTCGCGCCGCGCGAGGGCGTTCACCAGCGTGCCGGCGCCCTGCCAGTACTCCAGCTTGCCGGACGTGCTACCGGTTCGGACGGCTACGACCACGTCCGGGTTCGAGTCGTCGTTCATGCGCGCGACGGCGAGGCCGTAGACGGCTCCGCCGGCGCCGACGCTGTACGAGGTCGTGTAGCGCCCCAGCGTGAAGAGACTCCCGAAGAAGATGTCGATATTCCCCTGCGTGTCGGCCGTGTTCGTCTTCGTGCCGGCCACGATGTCGGGATACCCGTCCCCGTTCATGTCGCGCACCGCGATCGAGCGGACCTCGCCGCTCGCCGCGTAGACGTCGAGCGTCGGCGAATGCGAGAAGCCGCCCGAGCCGTCGCCCCACCAGACCTCGATCTTGCCCGTGTTGGCGCCGGTCCGGGTGCCGACGATCACGTCGCGCCGGTCGTCCTTGTTCAGGTCCTCGATCGCCACGGCCCGCGCCTCGCCGGTGCCCGGATTGTCGTAGTAGATCCCGTTCGGGGTCACCGGGTTGCCGGGGACGCCGACCTTGCCGCGGACGTCGAACGCGCCGCCGAACGCTTCGTTCAGCCAGACCTGGAAGGCGCCGGTGTTCGTCCCCGTCGCCACGCCGGTGACCACGTCGCGGGCGTTGTCGTCGGATCCGTCGAGGTTTCGCGCCGCGAGCGCCGGAATGTCGTACGACGCGTTGCCCATGTAGTTCTGCGTCGCCTGGAAGTAGACGTTGCCCGTGTACTTGTCGGGCTGCCCGTTCCACCAGACGCGGATGTTCGCGACGCCGCTCGCCTTGGTCCCGACCACGATGTCGAGGTCGTTCTCGCCGTTCAGGGTCGTCTTCGACCCTTCCTGCGAGTCGTATTCGTCCAGGTTGGCCAGCGTGAGCGAGAGGACCTTGTCGGTCGGGATGTGGATCGGCGGCTGGCTCGGCGGGAGGCCGGTGCCCGTCCCGGTGCCCGTTCCCGAACCCGTGCCGGTGCCCGTGGCCGTGCCCGTGGCGGTGCCGGTGCCGGTCCCCGTGCCCGTCCCCGTCCCGGTACCCGTGCCCGTGCCGGTCGCGCCGGTGTTCGCGGCGTAGGCCTGGTTCGCCTGGGCCAGATACGGGAAGTTGCGAGGCTCGACCGAGGTGCTCACCCCGATCCGGTCGTAGCTCCCCGTCTGGACGTTCTTCTGCCGCGTCTCGGTCACCATGTTCAGGAGCACCGACTTCACGTTGCTCGAGGTGCCCGGGCCCGGAGGCTTGCCGAGGTCGGCGTCGTTCACGGTCTTGCCGAAGAAGGTGCCGGCCGGATCGTTCGACGTGCCGGCCTTCAGCTCCAGCGCCACGCCGCCGGCGTCGCGGTAGGAGAAGAGCGGCGCGTTCTTCGTCGTGACGTTGTCGGCCGTCCGCTGCGTGAGGCCGTACGCGACGACTTCGCCCGTGCCGGTGACCGGCTCGGCCAGCGAGTCGCCCGCGGTGCCGACCTTCCGGCGCAGGACGTAGTCGTACGGATTGGCGCTCGCGCTCGCGAGCGCGGTCGAGGTGCTCGGGTCGAGGAAGTAGGTAATCACCTCGCCCATGTCGATCGCGCGGTTCCCGTTCAGATCGAGCGCGAACGTGATCCGGTACTGGGATCCCGTCACGATGGACGGCTGCACGCTCGGATTGATGCCATAACCGGCCGAGCGGAGCTCCTTCGCGATGAGGTCCGTTCCGGCGCGCGCGTTCTGGCTCGCCTCGGCGAGCTCGAGACCCACCTGCTGGGACTTCTCTCCCCGCACCCAGATCTCGTAGATGGACCCGACCACCAGCGCGAAGAGGAGCACGGCGATCGTGACTTCCACCAGCGTGAAACCGGCGTTGGAGCGCATGCGATTCGGGGTCGCCATCATCACCTCGGGGTTTCGGCGTTCCTTGCCGGTCATCGGGTCACGTAGCTGGTGAGGGTCGTGGACTGGCCGCCCTGCTTGTTCGTCCAGCTCGCCGTGACCTTGATTCGCTTGCATCCGGCGGTCGGCACGGAGTCGGTGACCGTCCAGGTCCGCGTGAACACGGAGACCGAGTCGGTGGACGACCCCGGAGTCAGCGCGTTGAAGGTCGTGCCGCGCAGGTCCTCCATCTTCAGTTGCGCGGCCATCAGGCTCGACGTCACGGTGCGGCTCTCCGAGACGCCGCGCGTTCCCGCCGGGATCATCGAGGCGACGGCCAGGATCCCGATGGCGAGGAACGTCAGCGCGAACATCACTTCGATCAAGCTGAAGCCGGGGGCGCCGCCGGCGCGGCGCGCCCGGCGCCGGATCCCCTCGACGAGGCCACGACATCGGTTCATTGGACGGTCACCATGCCGGTCGGCCGGATCACGGAAAGCGAGCGCTGATAGCCGTCGGCGTTGGAGAAGATGACGGTGCCCGACTGGCTCGCGCTCCCGTTCGGCAGGAAGCGGAGCGTGTCGGACGCGAACGGATTGCCCGGATCGTTGGTCACGGTCATCCAGTCGGGAATCGGCGCGTTGGCTCCCGACTTCTCGGTGCCGTCCTTCACGCCGTCGTTGTCGTCGTCGTCCCACCAGGAGATGTTGTCGTCGGCGCCGAGCACGGCGACGTACGTGTTGTTCTCCGTCACGGCGCGCTGGCGGACGACGCGAAGGCTGGTCGCCATCCGGTCGATCGTCCCGTTCAGCTCCACGCTCCGAAGGAATTTGTTCAGACCCGGGAGCGCGATGGCCGTGACGATGCCGAACATCGCGAGCACGACCATCAGCTCGACGAGCGAGAATCCCTCGCCGCCGCTCCGAGCCGCCGCGCGCGTCACGATCTTCCGCATCACCGTGTCACCTCCGTTTGGGTATGGAACGGTCCGGGACCTGAAAGAGGCAAGCGGCATGCCATTCTCCAAGTGCGTGTGATTCCGGGAACTTCGCGCCGCTAGTTCGCGGCGCCGGGCCGTTCTTGGCCGCCCCGTGGCTCGATCGAGCCGCGCCCCCCGACGCGTCTCCGCCCGCGCGCGCGTGCAGCTTGCACGCCCTCAGGGCACGAGCGCCCGGTACCAGGAGACCAGCGTGTCGCCGAAGAGGAGGAAGACCACCGCGGCCGGCGCGAGGAACGTGCCGAACGGGATCGCCGTCCGCCGCGAGCCCTGCCCCTTCGCGATCAGGGCGGCGCCGAAGACCGACCCGGCCAGCGACGCCAGGAAGATCGCGCCGAAGACGCCTCCCGTCCCGAGGAACGCGCCCATCATCGCGGCGAGCTTCACGTCGCCGCCGCCCATGCCCGGGACGCCGGTCGCCTTCTCGTAGAGCGCGCCCACGAGCCAGAGGCTCGCGCCGCCCGCGACGGCGCCGATCAGCGCGCCGGTGATCCCCGGCGGTCCGAAGAGGCTCGCGGCCAGTCCCACGCCGACGCCCGGAATCGTCACCACGTCGGGAATCGTGCGCGTGTCGAGATCGATCCAGGCGACCGCGAGGAGCGCGAGGAGGAACGCCGCGTGCGGCACCAGGAGCCCCGGGTGCTCGGCCCGTCCCGCGAGGAGGGCCAGCAGCACGCCCGACGTGAGTTCCACCGCCGGGTAGCGCCAGGAGATCTTCTTCCGGCAGTGCCGGCACCGCCCGCGCAGGAGCAGGAACGAGAGGACGGGGATGTTGTCGTACGGCGCGATCCCCTTCTTGCATCGGGGGCAGCGCGACGGAGGATGGACGACCGATTCGCCGCGCGGAAGCCGGGCGATGACCACGTTCAGGAACGATCCGAGGGCGAGTCCGACGACGAACGCCGCGATCGGAACGAAGAGCTCCGGAGTCATCTCAGTAGGCCTCCAATCCTTCCAGCCGCTCGATCTCGCGGCGCGCGACCTCGCGCATGTACTTGTTCCCCGACGCCTCGACCCGCTTCCAGAGCAGGATCGCCATGCCCCGATTCCCCGCGCGCTGGTTCGCGAACGCGGCGAAGCGCTCCACGTAGTCCGGATGTCCGGGCAGCCGCGCCGCGCGCGTGAAGTAGCGGGCCGCGGCGGCCATGTCGCGCGTGCCGACGTAGTGGAGGAAGCCGGTCTCGAACGCCAGCTCCCAATTCTCCGGGTTCGCGTGCATGCCGCGCTCGAGCAGCTCCAGGCCCCGCTGCGGCTGCTTCAGCTCCTGCGCGAGGACGAACGCGCCGAAGACGTAGGGCTGCGTGAAGCGCGGATCGAGCTCCGCCACGATCTCCATGACGTGCCCGATCATGTCGTAGCGCTGGTCGCTGAGGCGATGTTCGCCGTAGTACTGGATGCCCCGCAGCCAGGCGAGATCGGCCGCGGCCGTCTCGTAGCCGAGCGCCGCCTGCCGCACCCAGACGCCCGACGGGTAGTAGAGGAGCTCGTCCACCGCGCGTCCGCCCTGGTGCGAGCGATAGACGCCGTGGAGCGCGCCCGACGCGGCGAGGAGCGCGGCGGCGATCGCGAGCGACGCGGCGAGGCCGGCCTGCGCGCGGAGCGGGTTCATCGGAACTCCCGTCGCTCGAAGATCGCTCCGGCCGCGACCAGGAGCGCCACGAGGTAGAGGAGCCCGTACGCGGCCGCGAACGCGAGCCGCTCGGGCCCCACGCCGATACCGTGCGTCACGAGGCCCCGCGCGTTGAAGACCGAGAGGTGCGGCAGGAGCCAGTAGACGGCTTCCGTGAGTCGCGCCAGCCACGGCGCCGCCCCCTGGGTGCCGAAGTAGAGGAGGTCGTCCGCGAAGTTCCCCGCCACGATCACGGCCGCCGTGAAGAAGGCGGTGAGCGCGGGCGTCGTGAACGACGAGAAGAAGACGACGACGGCGGTGATGACGCCGAGCTCCACGACCGTCAGGGCCGCGGCGCCGAGCACCAGCCAGGGCGTCTCCCCGTAGACCACGGTCACCAGCGCGAGGAGGATGGCCGTCATGCCCGCCACGAGCCCCGCCGACGTGGCCCAGAGGCCGACGAACTTGCCGAGCAGGAATTCGCTCCGGCGGATCGGCTTCGCCATCACGGCGTAGATGGTCCGGCGCTCCAGCTCCTTGTGGAGGAGGCTCGATCCGAGGACCACCGCGAGGAGCGTGGCGAGGAGCGACGCGCCCGCGAGTCCGAAGTCCGTGACGACCTTTCGCCCCTCGCCCAGCGCGAGCGGCGCGAGGACCTGCGACGCGGCCACGAGGCCGACGCCGAAGAGCGCGAGGACGAGGACCATCCGCTGGCGGACGACTTCGCGCACCGTGTTCCTCGCGATGGCGCCGACGCCCCTCACGGTCGCGCTCCCCGCGCGGGCGCGGCGGGCGCGCCGAGGACGCGGACGAAGTGGTCTTCCAACGTCTCGCGCCGCGCCTCGACCGAATGGACGAACGCGCCCGCGTCGAGGAGCGCCTTCAGGGCGCCCTGCAGCGCCGTCCCGTCGGCGACGCGCACGATCCATCGCGGGCCGATCCGCTCCATCGCGTGACCCGCCGCGCGGAACGCCGACGCGACCGCCTCGGGAATCGCGTCCACCGCGACCTCCCAGTCGCGCACGCCGCTCCGGAGGAGCGAGGGAACCGAGCCGACCTCCACCAGGCGGCCGTCCTTCAGGATGCCGACGCGGTTGCAGATCGTTTCCGTCTCGGCGAGGACGTGGCTGCTCATGAGAACGGTGACGCCGGCCGCGCGCTGCTCGCGCAGGAGCGCCTTCACCTCGGCGCGCCCCACCGGATCGAGCCCCGACATCGGCTCGTCCAGGATCAGCAGTCGCGGCTCGTTCAGGAGCGCCTGGGCGAGCCCGACGCGCTGGGTCATTCCCTTGGAGAACTTGCGGAGCGGCTTTCGCGCGTGCGCCGCGAGGCCGAGGCGCTCCAGGAGGTCGCCCGCGCGCCGGCGACGGATGTCGGTCGCGATGCCGAAGAGCGCGCCGGTGAGGTCGAGGTACTCGAGCGGCGTCAGGTGGTCGTAGAAGCAGGGATTCTCGGGTAGGTAGCCGAGCCGGCTTCGCGAAGCCGGATCGGACGGCTCGCGACCGTCGAGGAGGACGCGGCCCGACGTCGGGCGGGCGAGGCCCAGGATCATCTTGATCGTCGTCGTCTTCCCCGCCCCGTTCGGTCCGAGGAGCCCGAAGATCTCGCCTCGCTCCAGCTCCAGCGTGACGTCGTCCACCGCGGTGAAGGGACGGAGCGTCATCGGGTCGCGGTAGGTCTTGCGGAGCGACTCCATGCGGAGAATCGGGAGCGCGGGCACCTCGCGCAGGTCGCGGTCCTCCGCGCGGGCGGCGCCGGCGGGGTGGAACGTGTCACGGATCATGGACAT
>DATIQI010000075.1:0-8188 GCA_035470985.1 Acidobacteriota bacterium | reverse complement strand
GGCGGATGCCCGCGGGACTTCAGATCATGGCGTCCGCGTTCGACGAATCGCTCCTCCTCGATCTCGGGGAGCGCTTCCAGAAACGGACGGCGCATCACCTGGAGCGGCCGCCGGAATTTTCATAGGGAGATCGCGCGCCGGGAGCGGCCGGTGGAGGCCGCGAAGAACTGCCTCGGCGAATCGAATCGCGAAGATCCTGTTCGGCGCATCTCCACCGCGAACTCGTGCGCGCGCTGCGGTCGCTCGGGACCGAGGCGGCGACGACTCGCGTCTCGGCTCGCCCCGCGCCGGGGCCCGCGAACCCTACAGACCGTAGCGCTCCTTCAGGATCCCCACGTGATGCCGCTCGTGCCCGGCCGTGATCCAGGCGAGCGCGCGGACGGTGATGGCCGCGTCGTTCGCCTTCCCCGAGCGGCCGAAGGCCTCGTCGGGCATCGCATCGAAGAGCCGAACCGTGGCTTCGCGCACGGCGCGGAATTCGTCGGCGATGCTCGCGAGGGTCCGGTCGTCGAAGCGTCCCGCGGGCACGTACGTGTTCTCGTCGAAGCCCGGGAGCGGAGTCTCGTCGGCGCGGCCGAACCGGAGCGCTCGGTAGGAGAAGATGCGCTCGCCGTCGCTCAGGTGCCCCACGACCTCCTTCACGCTCCACTTCCCCTCGGCGTAGCGGAAGTCCTCCCGGTCGCGCGGCACCGCGCGGAGGAGCGCCATCGTTTCCTCGATCTGCGAGCGCAGCGTCTCCACGATCGGTCCGTCGGGGACGAGAACGATGTACTTGTCGTAGTAGGGGAGATACTCGCCGGTCTCGGGACGCGCGGACTTGGACAGGATCTGGGTCATGGCCGGTTCGTTCCTCCGAGTCGCGCGGGGCGCCGCGCGAGCCTGGTGAAGGTGAGGGGGAGCGCCTCGCGCTCCTCCGTCGTCAAGCGATCGAAGATCTTCCAGGAACGGTCGGGGTGCTCCGCCAGACGCCCCAACCGGACTCCCGTCGTCTCCTGCACGTCCTTCCGAACCACGCGACCAGTCTACCCCACGCCGCCGATTCTGCCACCGGCCGCCCCCGTTTCCAGGTATGCTGCCGTCCATGCCCTTCGCGAATCTGGGATTACCTCCCGCCGTCGTGAAAGGCGTCCGCGCCGCGGGATACGTGGAGCCGACGCCGATCCAGTCGAAAGCGATCCCGATCATCCTTCGCGGCTCTGACGTCATCGGCGCCGCGCAGACCGGCACCGGCAAGACCGCCGCGTTCGTCCTGCCGATCCTCGCCCGTCTCCTCGGCGGACCGAAACGGCTCCGCGCGCTCGTCCTCACGCCGACCCGCGAGCTGGCGGCGCAGGTGGAGACGAACGCCCGCGACTACGCCCGCTTCACCGAGCTCCGCGTCGGCGTCGTGTACGGCGGCGTGCCGATTCCGCCCCAGGAGAAGATGCTCTCGAGGCACGGAATCGATCTCCTCGTGGCCACGCCGGGCCGCCTCCTCGATCTCCACGGACGGGCGGCGCTGCGTCTCGACGACATCTCGATCCTCGTCCTCGACGAGGCCGACCGGATGGTGGACATGGGCTTCGCGCCGGATCTGCGGCGCATCCTCCGGCTCCTTCCGACGAACCGCCAGACCATGATGTTCTCGGCGACGATGCCGCCCGATCTGAACCGGGTGGCGAAGGAGGCGCTGAAGGAGCCCGAGCGCGTCGACCTGGCGCCGCCCAGCCGTCCGGCCGCCGGCATCACGCAGGCCGTCTACCCCGTCCCGAAGCACCGGAAGACCGATCTCCTCGAGGCGATCCTCCGGCGCACCGACGTCGGGAGCGTCATCGTCTTCGCCCGGACGAAGCACGGCGCCGACCGGCTGGCGAAGACGCTCGCGCGGCGCGGGCTCTCGGTGGCGACGCTCCACGGCAACCGGACGCAAGG
Source organism: Acidobacteriota bacterium (assembly GCA_035470985.1). Lineage (GTDB taxonomy): Bacteria > Eisenbacteria > RBG-16-71-46 > SZUA-252 > SZUA-252 > SZUA-252. The sequence goes on along the minus strand of DATIQI010000075.1, from coordinate 6,277 downwards.
GCAGCGGGAGCGCGCGCTCGGCGATCTCCGGCGGGGCCGCGTGCAGATTCTCGTCGCGACCGACATCGCGTCGCGCGGCATCGACGTGGACGCGATCACGCACGTGATCAACTACGACGTGCCCCACACGCCCGAGGACTACGTCCACCGGATCGGCCGGACCGGCCGGGTGGACGCGCTGGGCGACGCCTTCACGCTGATGACGCCCGAGGAAAAGAAGGACGTCATCGCGATCGAGCGGTTCCTCGGCAACACGATCCTCCGTGTCATGATGCCCGACTTCGACTACGACACGAAGGCCCCCGACGTCGGACTCATGGGTCCGTCGGCGTACGGCCCGCGCGGCCGCGGTCAGGGCGGCGGCGCGGCCGCGTCCCACGGCGGCTCGTCCCACGGCGGCTCGTCTTCGAGCGGCCAGGGCGCCCGTGGCGGATCGGACTCGTCCTCGGCCTCGAGCGGGCGGCGTCCCCGCAAAGCCCTTCCCTTCGAACGGCGCCCGCGCCGGCCGCGCTAGCGGCGGCGGCTTCGGCCGAAGCGTTCGGGAATCATGGGTCAGCGCGCGCGACAGATCGAGATCATCGGATGCCCGGTCGACCTCGGCGCGGGACGACGCGGCGTGGACATGGGGCCCTCCGCGATCCGCGTCGCCGACCTCGAGCGCCACCTGGAGGCGCTCGGCCACAAGGTGGTGGACGACGGGGACATCGACGTGATGATCCCCGAGACCCTCGAAGCGGGACCGACCACCCTCCGCTACAAGCCCGCCATTCTCCGCGCCTGCGACGAGCTCCGCGTGGACGTGGAGCGCTGCCTCGGCGCGGGCCGGACGCCGATCGTGCTGGGCGGCGACCACAGCCTCGCCATCGGATCGGTCGCGGCGTCGAGCAACCACTTCCACGCGCGCGGCGAAACGATCGGGCTCATCTGGTTCGACGCGCACGGCGACTTCAACACGCCCGACACGACGCCGTCGGGGAACGTGCACGGCATGTCGCTCGCCGTCCTGCACGGGCTCGGCGATCCCGACCTGGTCGGGCTCGGCGGCCGGGCGCCCAAGATGAATCCGCGGAACACGGTCCTCCTCGGGGTTCGCGATCTCGACCCGGGCGAGCGGGAGCTCCTGCGCCGCTCCGGCATCACCGTCTTCAGCATTCGCGAGATCGACGAGCGCGGCATGCGCGACATCGTGAACGAGGCGGTCCGCATCGCGGGCTCCGGCACGGCGGGCATCCACGTTTCGCTCGACCTCGACGTGGTCGATCCCGAGGACGCCCCGGGCACCGGCACGCCGGTGGACGGAGGCATCTCCTACCGCGAGGCGCACCTCGCCATGGAGACGCTCGGCGATCTCGCCGACGTCGTCGCGGTCGACCTGGTGGAGGTGAACCCGCTCCTCGACCACCGCAATTCCACGGGCATCCTCGCCGTGGAGCTCGCCGAGAGTCTCTTCGGCAAGCGCATCCTCTGAAACGCCCCGACCGAGACCGGCTCTTCGTCCTGACCGGCGCCGGCATCAGCGCCGAGAGCGGCATCCGCACGTTCCGGGGCGTCGACGGGCTCTGGCGCGGGCACCGGATCGAGGACGTCGCCACCCCCGGCGCGTTCGCCGCGAATCCGCTCCTCGTCTGGACCTTCTACTCCGAACGCCGGCGCGCCGCGGCCGGCAAGGAGCCGAATCCGGCGCACCGGGCGCTCGCGCGGCTCGAAGCGGCGCTGGGAGACCGCTTCTTCCTCTGCACGCAGAACGTGGACGACCTCCACGAGGCGGCGGGGTCCCGGCGCGTCCGCCACATGCACGGCCGGCTCTTCCAGAGCCGCTGCTCCTCCCCCGCGTGCGCGACGCCGCCGTTCGACGACCTCTGGACGCTCGAGGGGACCGCGGAGCTCCGGCGCTGCCCCGCGTGCGGCGCGCTCCTCCGTCCCCACGTCTGCTGGTTCGGCGAGATGCCGTACGAGATGGACGCGATCGAAGACGCCCTGGCGCGCTGCGACCTCCTCCTCGTGGTCGGGACGTCGGGCGTCGTCCACCCCGCGGCGTCGTTCGTCGCGCTGGCGCGCGGCCGGGGCGCCCGGGCGATCTACGTCGGACCCGAGGCGCCGGCCAACGCCGCCGCCTTCGACGATCTGACGCTCGCCCCCGCGGGTCGCGCGCTCCCCGATCTGGTGGACGCGTGGCTCGGCGGATCCGCGGAGTCGGGCGCGGCGCCGTGCTAGACTGCGCGCCATGAACGCACCCTTGAAGGCTCCTCAGGCGACGCTCGAGGCCCGTCGCCGCCGCGCAGCGGACGCGCTCGGCCTCCAGGACGAGGTCCTCCTGATCGCCGCGGGCGAGCCGATCGGCATTCCCGGCGGCGCGGACCAGACGTTTCCCTACATCGCGCACGCCGAGTACTTCTGGCTGACCGACCGCGAGACGCCGGGCGGCGTCCTCGCGTACGACCCGGCCGACGGCTGGACCGACTTCGTTCCCGAGGTGACCGAGAAGGAGCGCGTCTGGGAAGGACGCCTGGAGAACGAGCCGGGCACCGTGCCGGTGCAGGAACTGCCCGCGTGGCTCGCGGCGCGGCGCGGCCGCGCGGCGCGGAATCTCGGCGTGCCGCTCCCCGGGATCCACGGCGATCCCGTGCGGCTCGCCGAGCTGCGCGACCGCTTCACGCACGCGCGGCGTCCGAAGGACGATCACGAGATCGCCCGGATGAAGGAAGCGATCCACGCCACGGCGGCGGGCTACCGCCGGCTCGCGGAGGCCATCCGTCCCGGCGCGACGGAGCGGCAGATCCAGGTGGAGCTGGAGAGCGGCTTCTTCCGCGGCGGGGCCGACCGGACCTGCTACGGCACGATCGTGGGGAGCGGTCCGAACGCGGCCGTCTTCCACTTCACGCCGGGAGACCGCGCGGCGCGGGACGGCGAGCTGGTCCTGATCGACGCCGGCGCGGAGATCCGTCGCTACGGCTGCGACGTCACGCGCACGTACGCCGCGAACGGGACCTTCACGGGGATCCAGCGCGATCTCTTCGAGGTGGTGAAGCGCGCGGAGGAGCGCGCCGTGGCGGCGTGCGGCCCCGGCGTCGAGACCGTGGACATCCACTACGGGTCGTGCCGCGATCTCGTGGAAGGCCTGATCGCGCTCGACCTCATGCGCGGCCCGGTCGATTCGATCATCGAGCGGGAAGCGCACCTGATCTTCTACCCGCACGGGATCGGGCACATGATCGGCCTCGGCGTGCGCGACGCGAGCGGCGCGTTCCCGGGGCGGCCCAAGCGGACGGCCGCGGCGCTGAAGAACCAGCGGACCGACTTCCCGCTCGAGCCGGGCTACACGATGACGATCGAGCCGGGGATCTACTTCATCCCCGCCATCCTGAACGACGAGGGACGGCGGAAGCGCTACCCCGACTGCGTGAATTGGGAGAAGGCCGTCTCGCTCCTCGGCCTGGGCGGCATCCGGCTCGAGGACAACGTCCTCGTGACGAAGGACGGACGGGTGAACCTGACGGCGGAGATTCCGAAGGGGGCCGTGGCGGCCTGACCGCCGCGGCTACGCCTCGCCCATCGGCGCGCCGTAGTTGAGCGCCGCCGCCAGCAGCTCCCGCTGCAACTCCAGCGCCGGCGGCATCCGCGGCCCGATGGTGGCGAAGAAGTCGGCCGACATCCCGATCTCCGTCTTCCACTCCTCCACGCGCACGGCCGCCGCCGCGCGGAACGCCTCGGGCGAGATCTCCATGCCGGAGAGGTCGAGGTCTCCCTCGCGCGGCACCCAGCCGACCGGCGTCTCCTGCCCCCCGACGTGCCCCATGGCGCGGTCCACGATCCACTTGAGGACCCGCATGTTCTCGCCGTAGCCCGGCCAGACGAACTTCCCGTCCTCGCCCTTCCGGAACCAGTTCACCATGAAGATCTTCGGTGGATGCGGGATCTGGCCGCGCATCTCGAGCCAGTGGTTGAAGTAGTCGCCCATGTTGTAGCCGCAGAACGGAAGCATCGCCATCGGGTCGCGGCGGACCACGCCGACCTGCCCCGTGGCGGCGGCCGTCGTCTCCGAGCCCATGGTGGCGCCCATGTAGACGCCGTGGACCCAGTTGAACGACTGGAGCACCAGCGGCACCGTCGTCGCGCGCCGTCCTCCGAAGATGAGCGCCGAGATCGGCACGCCCTCGGGATCGTTCACGTGGCGCGAGAGGGCGAGATTATTCGTCGCCGGCGCCGTGAAGCGGCTGTTCGGATGCGCCGCCTTCTCCCCCGACTTCGGATCGAAGGGGCGGCCCTGCCAGTCGGTCAGGTTCTCGGGCGGCGCGTCGGTCATTCCCTCCCACCAGACATCGCCGTCCTCGGTCATGGCGACGTTCGTGAAGATCGTGTTCCGCTCCACGATGCGCATGGCGGTCGGATTCGACTTCACGCTCGTCCCGGGCGCCACGCCGAAGTAGCCCGCCTCGGGATTGATGGCCCAGAGCCGGCCGTCCGACCCGACGCGCATCCAGGCGATGTCGTCCCCCACCGTCCAGACCTTCCAGCCGTGGAAGCGGCGCGGCGGGATGAGCATCGCGAAGTTCGTCTTGCCGCACGCGCTCGGGAAGGCCGCCGCGACATACGTCGTCTGTCCCTCGGGACTCTCGACGCCGAGGATCAGCATGTGCTCGGCCAGCCACCCTTCCCGGCGGCCGAGGAACGAGCCGATCCGAAGCGCCAGGCACTTCTTCCCGAGGAGGACGTTCCCGCCGTAGCCCGAGCCGATGGACCAGATCGTGTTGTCCTGAGGGAAATGGCAGATGAAGCGGCGCTCGGGATTCACGTCGAGCGTGGAGTGAAGCCCGCGATTGAACTCGTTCGAATTCCCGAGCATGTCGAGCGCGGCCTTCCCCATGCGGGTCATGATCCCCATGGAGAGGACGACGTAGACGCTGTCGGTCAGCTCGATGCCGACCTTCGAGAAGGGCGACCCGAGCGGCCCCATCACGTAGGGGACCACGTAAAGGGTCCGCCCCCGCATGGCGCCGTCGAAGAGCTTCGAGAGCTTCACGTACGCCTCGTCGGGCGCCATCCAGTTGTTCGTCGGCCCGACCTCGTCCTTCGACGGCGTGCAGATGAAGGTCAGGTGCTCCACGCGGGCGACGTCGTTCGGATTCGACCGGTGGAGGTAGCAGCCGGGGCGCTTCTTCTGGTTCAGGGGGATGAGGACCCCTTCCTCCACGGCCTGGTCGGTCAGGCGACGCTTCTCCGACTCGGAGCCATCGCACCAGACGACGTGGTCCGGCTGGCAGAGGCGGACCATCTCGCCGATCCAATCGAGGAGCGACTGATTCTTCGTCATGCTCGTCGCCCACATCGCTTGCTGTAGGTTGGGGTTCATCGGGCCTCCCTCGAATACGGTTCCCCGCGACCGCGCGGAGGGGTCATGGAAGTCGGACGATTATAGCGTAAAGTGGCTCGTCCGGGACCGAGCGGCCGGCCGCGCGACGGGACGGCGACGGCCCGGAAGTGCTTCGATTCTCGACGATCCGGGCGGGAGGGAAATGGGACGTAGGGACCAGTCCGCCGCGTCTCGCGACGCGCGGGCGTCGGAAGTGGCAGGCGCGATCGCGATCGCGCTCGGCGCGCTCGCCTGGGGACTCCTGCTCGCGCCGCGCGGGTACGCGGAGGGAGACGGAAGCGAGCTGACGCTCACGCTCGCGACGGCCGCCGTGCCGCATCCGACGGGCTATCCGCTCTACACGCTGGCCGGGCACCTCTTCGTCCGGCTCGCGCACGCCCTCGGTCTCGCGTGGCCCGCCGCCGCGAACGCCTGGAGCGCCGCGGGGGGCGCCGTGGCCGCGTTCTTCCTGGCGCGCCTCGGCGCGGCGCTCGCCGCCGTGCCGCGCGGCGCCGCGGGCCGCGCCGGAGCGCTCCCGGCGCCGAGCGCGCTTCCCGCGCTCCGCCTCCTCCTCGCGCTCGCGCCGCTCGCCATCCTTCTCGCCCAGCCGATCTGGTCGCTCGCGGCGACCCAGGCCGAGGTGAGTTCGTGGCATGCCGCCTGGGTGGCGGCGGCGGCGTGGGCCGCGTGGCGGCTCGCCTCGCGGCCGCGGGCGACCTCGCGCGCCGCGCTCGGGTGGGGCGCGATCGTCGGCGCGGGGCTGGCGCATCACGCGACGTCAGTGCTCGTCTCGCTCCCCCTCACCCTCTGGCTCGCACGGGGCGCCGCGACGCGCCGCCCGGGCGGATCGGGGCCCGATCCGTTCCCTCCACCGCGCTGGGCGTTCGTCGTGATCGGCGTGCTGCTCGCCGCCGTGCTCGTGCTCGG
>DATIQI010000074.1:0-3562 GCA_035470985.1 Acidobacteriota bacterium | reverse complement strand
ACCGGCGCGCTCGACCTGGAGGCATCCTGGTCCGGGCCCCGCGCCGGAGCGCGGCTCCGCTGGCGCGCTTGGAGCGCGTCGGGGAGCGCCCGCGGCGCCGGCGACGACGGCCGCGCGGAGCTCGATCTTCGCGCGGGCCGGGGAGCGCCCGGCTCGTGGCGCCTCCGGCTCGGGGCCGAGCCGACGCGGGCGCGCGGAACGGGAGGCGAACGGATCGCCCTCGGGGAGATCGTCGCGGCCCGCGAGCGCGGGCGCGTCCTTCGCCTGACCGGGGCGTTCCGGGCCGGGCAGGCCGGGACGGGATGGACGATCGGGCGTATGCTGGGCGGCTCGCTCCTCCTCGAGCGGGCGCGCCGCGCATCGCTCGATCTCAGGATCGAGGCCGTCCGCGTGGAGCGGAACGCCGGCGTCCCCGGCGGATCGTTCGAAGTGTCGGGCGGCGGCTCCGTCCGAACGCGCTCCCGAAACGGGGTGCGCGTCGCGGCGCGGGGATGGGTGCAGCGGGGCGCCTGGCGTCTGGGCGCGGCGCTGGACGGCGAGGAGACGAATGTCGATACGAACGCCGGAGCGCGCGCGGCGCGCGCGCGACTCTGGCTCACGTGGAACGGTGACGCCGGTTCGCGCTAGGCGCCGGCGCGCGGAGGAACGATGCGATTCGCGGAACGGATGAACCTGCTCGGAACCGAGACCGCCTTCGAGGTGCTGGCGAAGGCCCGCGCCCTCGAGGCGCAGGGCCGGTCGATCGTGCACCTCGAGATCGGCGAGCCCGACTTCGACACGCCGGCGGCCATTCGGGACGCGGCGGTCCGGGCGCTCCAGGAAGGGTTCACGCACTACGGCCCCTCGGCGGGACTCACGGAGGTCCGGGACGCGATCGCGGCGCACATCGCGAAGGATCGCGGTCTCTCCGTCGCGGGCGATCAGATCGTCGTCACGCCCGGCGGGAAGCCGGTCATCACCTTCTCCATCATGGCCACGGTGGATCCGGGCGACGAGGTGATCGTGCCGAACCCCGGATTCCCGATCTACGAGTCGGTGGTCCGCTTCGTCGGCGCGAAGCCGGTGCCGGTCGTCCTGCGCGAGGAGCGGCAGTTCCGCTTCGGCGCGGCCGATCTCGAAGCGCTCCTCACGCCGAAGACGAGGATGGTGGTCCTGAATTCGCCGCACAACCCGACCGGATCGGTCCTCTCGCCGAAGGACCTCGACGAGATCGGCGCGCTCCTGCGCGACCGCGACATCTGGGTCCTTTCCGACGAGATCTACTCGAAGATCCTCTACGAAGGAGAGCACCAGTCGATCGCCACCCGGCCCGGGATGGCGGAGAAGACGATCATCCTGGACGGCTTCTCGAAGACGTACGCCATGACCGGCTGGCGGCTCGGCTACGGCGTCATGCCGCCGGCCCTGGTGAAGCACGTCGCGCGGCTCGCCACGAACGTCTACTCGCACGCCACGTCGTTCGTGCAGCGCGTCGCGCCGACGGCGCTCGGCGGGAAGCAGGACGAGGTGGTGGCGATGGTGGCCGAGTTCCGCCGCCGCCGCGAGGCCATCGTGGAGGGGCTGAACGCGATTCCGGGCATCACCTGCGCGAAGCCGGCGGGCGCCTTCTACGTCTTCCCAAACGTCCGCGGGCTCGGCATGAAGAGCGCCGAGGTGGAGCACGCGCTCCTCCAGGAGGCGGGGATCGCCGCGCTCTCGGGCACGGCGTTCGGCGCGCACGGCGAGGGATACATCCGCTTCTCCTACGCCAATTCGATCGAGAACATCCGGGAGGGGCTCCGCCGCTTCGAGGCGTTCGTCCAGAGCCACGCGCGCGCCGCGCGCTGAACCATGGCGGAACGGCCGAAGCGGATCCTCATCACGCTGGGCGGGAACGCGATCCTGCCCGCGCGCGGCACCGGCACGTTCGAGGAGCAGTGCGCGATCACGCGCCTCACGATGCAGCCGATCGCGGAGTTGATCCGCGACGGCGTGCAGGTCGTGCTGAGCCACGGGAACGGGCCGATCGTCGGGAACATCCTGATCCGGAACGAGGCGGCCCGCGACCAGATCCCCCCGATGCCGCTCGACGTCTGCGGCGCCGATTCGCAGGGCGGCATCGGCTACATGATGCAGCAGTCGCTCCAGAACGAACTGCGGCGGCTGGAGGCCGAGCGTCCGGTCGCGACGGTCGTGACGCAGATCGTCGTGGACGAGCGCGACCCCGCGTTCCGGCGCCCGACGAAGCCGATCGGACCCTTCTACGACCAGGCGCGCGCCCGGATCCTCGCGAAGGAGAAGGGGTGGACCATCGTGGAGGACGCGGGTCGCGGTTACCGGCGCGTCGTGCCGTCTCCGCGGCCGCTCGAAGTCATCGAGATCGGCGCGATCCGCGAGCTGGTCGAGCGGGGGATGGTCGTGATCGCGGGGGGCGGGGGCGGCATCCCGGTCTCGCGCCAGTGGGACGGAATGCTGCACGGGGTGGAGGCGGTCATCGACAAGGACCTCGCTTCGAGCCTCCTGGCGCGGCTCCTCGGATGCGACACGCTGGTGATCATCACCGGCGTGACGCGCGTGGCCATCCACTTCGGAAAACCGAACCAGCGCGATCTCGAGACCGCCACGGCCGACGAGCTGGAGGGCTGGCAGAAGGAAGGACACTTCCCCGACGGAAACATGGGGCCGAAGGTCCAGGCGGCCATCGAGTTCTTGCGCGGAGGGGGCCGAGACGTGATCATCACCGCGCCCGAGCTGACGCGCGAGGCGCTGGAGGGTCGCGCGGGTACGCGCGTTCGCCGCGCGTGACGAAACGGGCGGCACGAGGGGGAGGGCGATGGGCGGCCAGGACGCCGGGCTGAAGATCGAGGGATTGACGCTCGCCGAGGGCGGACGGTGGGCCGTGAAGAACCTGCGGCTCTCGGTGCCCGCCGGGACGATCCACGTTCTCCTCGGCGAGCGCGACACCGGGAAGACCGCGCTCCTCGAGGCGATCGCGGGGCTTCGCCGCGAGGAGTCCGGGACGATCGCGGTCGGCGGGGAACGGGGCGACGGGAAGGACGGCGCCGCCGCGCGCCGCCGCGTCGCGGCGCTCCTGCCGCGCGAGATCCCGCCGAGCGCGCTCCGCGTCTCCGAGCGGCTGAATCTCCACGCCGCGCCGCGCTGGCTCGGCGTCGGCGTCCACACGGAACAGGCGCGCGCGCAGGCCGAGGCGCGCGCGGCGTCGTTCGGGATCGCGCCGCTCCTCGACGTTCCGCTCGAGGCGCTCCGTCCGCTGGAGCGCCGCCTGGTCGAGCTGGCCGCGGCCTTCGCGGAGGAGCCCGCCATCCTCCTCCTGGACGAGCCGACCGGCGACCTCGGTCCGCATGAAGCGCGCCAGTTCCTCTCCACGCTCCGCGCCGCGGTCGAACGGGAACCGGACTCAGGATGAACAGGCAATCATCGGCGACCTGTTCATCGGCGCGGACGCGGTTCGTTTCGTTTTCCAGGGGAACATCACCCCGACTCCGCTGACGCCTGTCACCCCCACCGAAACCAGGACGCCCACGCTCACCTTCACACCGACGATCACTCGCACGCCCACACT
>DATIQI010000073.1:0-9607 GCA_035470985.1 Acidobacteriota bacterium | reverse complement strand
CTAACGTGTCACGGATCATGGACATGGCGGTACGGGTCTCCGGGTGCGTGCGATGGCTGCCGACGCCTCGCCGAATCGCAGGTTCCGTGCCAGGGCTCCGCGGGGGCCTTCCCCGACCCGGACGGGCCGAAACGACGAGGGCGGCAGGCCCGGTGGTCCGGAACCTGCCGCCCCGTCTGTGGCCGATGCGAAGCGATTAGCCGTTCGTCAGCGTGAGCGGCAGAAGCGCGCTCTTGCCGTAGCCGAGGATCGTGTAACCCGTCGTGCTCACCGGGTTCGCGCCGATGATGCCCGACGCGGCCGGGTTCGCAGCCCACACCCACGCATCCGCCGTGCCCGTGAACGGGTTCTTCGGATAGGTGCCGCCCGGCATGTTCGCGAGAACCGCCAAGTGGTCGGCGGCGACCGGGTAGGTACCGCTGTTCTTCACCGCGAAGTCCTCGATGCCCAGCTGGAAGCTGTGCATGTTGGCCTTCACGCTGCCCTCACGGGCGCGGTCCTGCATGGCGATGAAGTTCGGGATCGCGATGGCCGCGAGAATCCCGATGATCACGACCACGATCATGAGCTCGATCAGGGTGAAGCCCTTGTTGTTCCGGAGCATGATACGTACCTCCTGTTGGGGGTTGGGGAACGAGCACTGCAGCTTCTTCCTCTTCATCATCATCATCCTCATCAACCGTTCTTCAGCACGAGCGGGAGGAGTCCCGCCTTGCCGTAGCCTTTGATCGTGTAGCCGATGGCCGTCGCCGGGTTCGAGCCCATCTCGCCGCTGGCGGCGGGATCGGCGTTCCACGTCGGGTTCATCGCGACGCCCGTGAAGGGATTCTTGGGCCAGTTGCCGCTCGGGAGGTTCGCCTGCACCGTGGCCGCGTCGGCCGCGAGCGGGTACTGCCCCGTGTGCGTCACGGCGAAGTCCTCGATCGCGAGCTGGAACGTGTGCATGCTCTCCGAGAGATCCGATTCCCTCGCGCGGTCCATCATCGAAACGAAATTCGGCATCGCGATCGCCGCCAGGACTCCGATGATGACCACCACGATCATCAGTTCGATCAGGGTGAAGCCCGACTCCTGGCGCATGATTCCGATCCTTTCCGTTTCGTGTGCGGCGTTCGTTCGCGAGCGCCGGTTCGTCATCCGAGCAAGATGGATTAGCAATGCATGTGCCAGCCCGGCGTCCGGTGGAGCGGCTCGGGGCATCCCCCGATCCCCGAACGAGTTGGTGCGACGCCTCCGCGGCGTCGGATCGCGCCCCGGGCGCCTTCCTTCGTGCGTCTCGCGCAGGAAGCGTGATGACCGCCTCCCATCGCGCAACTTGCAAGGCGCGAGGGAGAGGCGGCCAAAATGCAACCGACGGACGGGATCGCCCGGCTACTTCTCGAAGGATGCTTCCGTGAGCGCGGATTCCTGGAGGAGCCCGTAGGAGAGGAGCTTGCGATAGAGCGTGGAGGGATTGATCCCCAGCATCTCGGACGCGCGCTTCTTCTGGCCGCCGGTGTGGTGCAGCACCTTCAGGATGTACTCCCGCTCCAGCTCGTCGAGCGTCATGCTGGGCGTGTCGATCACGAGGCTCCCGCGGCCGCGCCCCCCCTGGAGCACCTTCTCGGGCAGGTCGTCGGGCGTCAGGACGCCGTCGTCGCTCAGGATCACGGCCCGCTCGATGACGTTCTCCAGCTCGCGGACGTTCCCCGGCCAGTCGTAGGCCAGGAGCGCGTCGCGCGCCTCCTTGCTCAGCGTCTTCGGGTCCTTTCCCGCCGTGAACTTGCCGAGGAAGTGCTCCACCAGCTCGGGAATGTCGTCCTTCCGCTCGCGGAGCGCCGGCAGCCGGATCTGGATGACGTTCAACCGGTAGAAGAGGTCCGCGCGGAACCGGTTCTCGCTGACCGCCCGCTCCAGATCGGCGTTCGTGGCGGCGATCAAGCGGACGTCGATCTTCCGGGGCTTCGTGCCGCCCACCGGGATGATCTCCCGCTCCTGGAGCGCCCGGAGCAGCTTCACCTGGGTCGCCGGGAGCGTCTCGCCCACTTCGTCCAGGAAGAAGGAACCGCCGCCCGCCACCGCGAGGAGGCCCTCTTGGTCGCGCACCGCGCCCGTGAAGGATCCCTTCACGTGCCCGAAGAGATTCGACTCCAGGAGGTCCTTCGGCAGGGCGCCGCAATTGATGGAGACGAACGGGCCGTCGGCGCGGCGGCTGAGGTAGTGGAGCCGCTTCGCGATCAGTTCCTTGCCCGTCCCGCTCTCGCCCACGATGAGGATGGTCGAGTCGGAATCGGCCACCTTCTCCACGAGCTTCAGGACGCGCTGGAACTGCTCGCTGTGCCCGATGATCTCCTTCGTGTCGTCGGAGCGCTTCAGCTGCCGCTTCAGGAGGACGTTCTCGGACTGGACGCGCCGCATGGCGAGCGCGTTCTTGATGACGAGGCGCACCTCGTCGTTCTTCGCACTCTTCTCGAGGTACTGGTAGGCCCCGCGGTTCAGGGCGTCGATCGCCGTCTTCTGGGACGCGAACGCGGTCCGGATGACCACCGGCACGCTCGGATCGAGCTTCTTCACGCCGCTCAGGACCGCCAGTCCGTCGATCTCGCCCGGCATCTTGATGTCGGTGACCACGACGTCGTAGAGCTCCTCTTCCGCCTTGGCCAAGGCCTCCTTGCCGGACCGGGCGATGTGCACCTCGTACCCGTCCTTCGCGAGAAGGATGGAGAGGAACTGCAGCATGCTGTCTTCGTCGTCGACGATCAGGATCTTTTCGCCCGCCACGGATTCATCCTCGCTTCGATGGGGGTAACCCCGTCATGCCGCATGGACCATCGCGCCCGCCGGGCTCGGAGTCCGGGGCAGCCAAACCCGGATCGAGGTTCCCTCGCCGACGCGGCTTTCGAGATGCATCGTCCCGCCGTGGCGCTCCACGATCCGGTTCACGATCGCGAGCCCCAGGCCCGTTCCTCCGTTCTTCGTCGAGAAGAACGGTTCCGTCACCCGCTGCAACTCCTCCGGCGGGATCCCGATCCCGGTATCCCGCACTTCGAATCCGACGACGCCCCGGCGCGGCCCCCGCGCCTCGGCGACCGGACGGACCGTCACGCGGCCCCCCGCCTCGATCGCCTCCATGGCGTTGATGATCAGGTTCAGGAGCACCTGCTTCATCTGCTCGTAGTCCATTCGCGCCCAGAGCGGCTCGTCGCTCGGCACCAGCTCGATCGCCGTGTCCGGACCCGCGCTCGGGTGCCGGCGCGCCACGTCCACGGCGTCGCGCAGGAGCGACCCGACCTCCACCGTCTCCGTGTGGAGGGGGCGTTCGCGCGCGTAATCGAGCAGCTCGCGGATGAACGAGTCGAGCCGCTCCGACTCGCGCACGATCAGCTCGAGCAGCCGCGCGTTCTCCCCCGAGACCCGGAGCTCCCTCTGGAGCACCTCCACCGATCCCGCGATCGGGTTCAGGCAGTTCCGGATCTCGTGCGCGATCCCTGCGGAGAGCTCGCCGATCGCGGCCAGCGTCTCCCCGTGGCGGATCTTCGCCTCGAGGTCCTTCACCTCCGAGAGGTCCTGGAACACCGCGATGACGCCGCGGCGCTCCCCGTACCCGTCGCGCAGCAGGCTGGTCGAGAGCCCCAGCGGGACCACGCTGCCGTCCGGTCGTGTGACATGGGCCTCGTGGCGACTGACCGCCGCGCCCGCCTCGAGGGTCTCGTGCAACCGCTCGGCGAACGACTCGAGGCCCGGCCCGAAAGCCTCCCGGTAGTGCCGCCCGCGGACGGCATCCGCCGGAAGACCCATGATTTCCGCGGCCGCTCGGTTCCAGTGCCGGATCACGCCGAGCGCGTCCACCGTGGCGAGCCCGCTCGACATGTTTTCCAGGATCGACTCCGTGTCGAAGAGCGCGCGATGGAGCTCCTTCCGCGTGTCCTCCAGCGCCCGCTGCCCTTCCCGCAGCCGCCGCCCGATCGCCCCGCCGATGATGCCGACCAGGAGCAGGAGCGGCACGTAGAGCGCCAGCCGCAGCCGGAGCGCCCCGTCGCTCAACCGCTCCGTCACGCCCGCCAGGGCCGACGTCAGCATCCCGCCCCGGTCGGCCGCGTAGATCACGGCGTACGCCGCCGCCGAGACGACCGCGAACATCAGCCCGCCGCGGACGGACAGGAAGACGCCTCCCAGGAGCGGCCCCAGCAGGTAGAGCGGCGCGAACGGGCTCGACGCCCCTCCGGTGAAGAGGAGGAGGTACGAGATCACGGCCACGTCCACCAGGAGCTGCGTCGCCAGGAGCGGCTTCGCCTCCGCGCCCCCCCGCACGGCGCGGTGGTACGCGATGGCCAGACCCGCCGACAGCGCGACCAGGAACGCGAAGGGCGCGTGCGACGTCAGCCCCCCGAGTCCGTCCGAGAAGGCCGCCGCCATCGTCGCCACCAGCGTGATCAGGGCCATCCGGCCCACGATCACCGCCCGCACCGCCGAGCGCAGCTCTGGATCCGCTTCGCGCGGATGCGCGCGCATCGGCCGGTCCCCCCTTCCGATCAGTGGCCCCCGGCCACGACGTTGATGAGCTTGAACATCGGCAGGTACATGGCGACCACCATGCCGCCGACCACGCCGCCCATGAAGACGATCATCAGCGGCTCGATGAGCGACGTGAGCGAATCGACCGCCGTATCCACTTCGCTGTCGTAGAAGTCGGCGATGCGCGTCAGCATGTCGTCCAGCGCGCCCGTTTCCTCGCCGACGGAGATCATCTGGACCACCATCGGCGGGAAGACGCCCGACTCGCGCAGCGGCGCGGCGATGGTCTCGCCTTCGCGGATGCTGGCGCGGGCCGCCATGATGGCCTCCTGGATGACGCGATTGCCCGACGTGCGGGCCGTGATCTCGAGTCCGGTGAGGATCGGGACGCCCGAGGAGATGAGCGTGCCGAGGGTCCGCGTGAAGCGCGCGACCGCCCCCTTCCGGAGCACGTCGCCCAGGACCGGCACCTTCAGCAGGAGCCGGTCGATCTGCAGGTGGCCCCGCTCGGTCCGGTAGTAGCGCTGAATGCCCACGAACGTTCCGACGATGCCGAGGAGGATCACCCACCAGAAGGAGCGCAGGAACGAGGAGAGCCCCATGACGATCTTCGTCGGCAGGGGGAGCTCGGCGCCGAATCCGGTGAACATCTTCGCGAACGTCGGAATGATGAAGATGAGCATGAACGACGTCGCGAGGAGCGCCACCGTCATGACGACGCCCGGGTAGACCATGGCGCCCTGAACCTTGCGCTTCAGCGCCTCGGCCTTCTCGATGAACGTCGCGAGGCGCATGAGGATGTCGTCGAGGATACCGCCCGCTTCGCCCGCCTCGACCATGTTCACGAAGAGCTCGTCGAAGACCCGCTGGTTCTCCTTCTTCCCGAGCGATTCGGCCAGCGTGTTGCCCGCCTCCACCTCGCGCATGACGCCGGCGATGATCCCCCGGAACGCCTCCTTCTCCGTCTGCTTGGAGAGGATGTCGAGGCACTGCACGAGCGGGAGCCCGGCGTTGATCATCGTGGCGAACTGGCGCGTGAAGATGGCGAGATCGCGCGTGGTGACGCCCGGCCCGGTGCCGGGAATGGTCATCTTGAAGCCCTTCGGCTTCTCGCGCACGGAGGTGATGATCACGCGCCGCTTGCGGAGCGCCGCCAGCACCTCGTCCTGGGAGCCCAGCTCGAGCTCTCCGGTCTGGATCTCTCCGCCGACGGTGCGGCCTTTCCACACGTAAACCGGCACGATGGTCCCCCTCGCTTCGGCGGCCTAGGACGACGCGGCCTGGACGCCGACCTTTTCCAGCATCTGCTCGAGCTCCTTCGACTCCGGGCTGCGGCCCAGGGCCTCGTCGAGCGAGATGTGCTTGTTGATGTAGGAATGGAAGAGCGCCTGATTCATCGTCTGCATCCCGTGCTTCGTGCCCGCCTGCATGAGGCTGTAGATCTGATGGATCTTCCGCTCGCGGATGACCGCGCGGACGGCCGGCGTGCAGACGAGGAGCTCCGCCACCATGACGCGGCCCGGGCCGCGCAGGCGCGGGATCAGCTGCTGCGTCAGGACCCCCTCCAGCACGAACGCGAGCTGGGAGAGGATCTGCTGCTGCTGGCCCGCCGGGAACGCGTCCACGATGCGGTTGATCGACTCGTAGGCCGAGTTCGTGTGCAGCGTCGCCAGCACCAGGTGGCCCGTCTCGGCGATCGTGAGCGCCGCGGCGATCGTCTCGAGATCCCGCATTTCCCCGACCAGGATCACGTCCGGGTCCTGGCGCAGCACGTACTTCAGCGCGTTGGCGAACGTGCTGGTGTCCGAGTTGATCTCGCGCTGGTGGACGATGCACTTCTTGTGGTGATGCACGTACTCGATCGGGTCCTCGACCGTGATGATGTGGCCGGCCCGGGTGGTGTTGATCAGGTCGATCATGGCGGCGAGCGTCGTCGACTTGCCGCTTCCCGTCGGTCCCGTGACGAGGATCAGGCCCTTCTGCTTCTGCGAGAAGTCGCGCAGCACCTTGGGAAGGCCGAGCTGCTCGAAGGTGAAGATCTCGTAGGGAATCTGGCGGATGGCCACCGAGGTGACGCCGCGCTGGAGGTAGACGTTCGCGCGGAACCGCGACAGGCCCGGGACGCCGAAGGAGAGATCGAGCTCCTTCGTCGTCTCGAAGCGCTTCCGCTGCTCCTCGTTCAGGACGCTATAGGCCAGCTGCTGCGTCATCTGCGGCGTCAGCGGCGGGTGCGGCATCGCCAGGATGGAGCCGTCGACCCGCACCTGCGGCGGAACGCCCGCGGAGAGGTGCAGATCCGACGCCCGCATCTTGATCATCTCGTCCAGCAACTGACGCAGCGAGACCATGCTTCCTCCGTGGTGGGCTACCGGTCGGCGGCCGTCTCCTTCAGGACTTCTTCGGCGGTCGTCACCCCGTTCTTGAGTTTCAGGAGGCCGTCCGCCCGCAGCGTCAGCATTCCTTCCGCGACCGCCTGCTTCTTGATGGCCGCGACCGAGCTTCGATCGAGGATCTGGTCCCGGATCTTCGCGGTGACCGGCATCACCTCGTAGACGCCGACCCGCCCCTTGTATCCGGTGTTGTTGCACTCGACGCAGCCCTTCCCCTCCTTGAACGAGGAGTTCTTCGCGTCCTCGTCGGCGATCCCCAGCTCGCGCAGCACCTCCGGGTGGAGGCGCACGTCGGACTTGCAGGCCGCGCAGATCTTCCGGAGGAGCCGCTGGGCCATGATCAGGTTGGTGGAGGAGGCGACGAGGAAGGGCTCGATCCCCATGTCCACCATTCGGTTGATCGTGCTCGGCGCGTCGTTCGTGTGGAGGGTGGAGAGGACCAGGTGACCGGTGAGGGCGGCCTTCACGGCGATGGAGCCGGTGTCGATGTCCCGGATCTCGCCCACCATGATGATGTTGGGGTCCTGGCGCAGGAAGGAGCGCAGCGCGGCGGCGAAGCTGAGGCCCACGTCGTCGTTCACCAGGACCTGGTTGATGCCGTCCAGGTTGTACTCGACGGGGTCCTCCGCCGTCATGATGTTCACTTCGGGCATGTTGATCTTCGAGAGGGCGGAGTAGAGCGTGGTCGTCTTGCCGCTTCCCGTCGGTCCCGTGACGAGCACCATCCCGTACGGCATCGAGATCGCGCGCGTGAAGTCGTTCAGGGCCTGCTCCTGGAAGCCGAGCTTGTTCAAGTCGATGTTCAGGTTGCCCTTGTCCAGGATTCGCATCACGACCTTCTCGCCGAAGATCGTCGGGAGGCTCGAGACGCGCAGGTCGATCGTCCGCCCGAGGAGGCGGAGCTTGATGCGCCCGTCCTGGGGCACGCGCCGCTCGGCGATGTCGAGCTCGGCCATGATCTTCAAGCGCGAGATCATGGCCGCCTTCATGCGGAACGGAGGGGACATCATCTCGTAGAGCGTTCCGTCGATGCGAAAGCGGACGCGGAGCGCCCGCTCGTAGGGCTCGATGTGGATGTCCGACGCGCCTTTGCGCACGGCGTCCGAGATGAGCGAGTTCACGAGCTTCACGACCGGCGCCTGCTCGGCCTCGCCGAGGAGCGCGACGTCCGGCCCCTCGTCCATCTGGTCCTCGATGACCTCGATGTCGTCGTCCAGGCCCCGCATGACCGTCTCGAAGGAGGCGGCCGAGTCGTACGCCTTGTCGATCGCCTTCTTGATGGCGGCCTCGGACGCGACGAGCGGCTGCACCTCGCAGCCGGTGATGAACTTGATGTCGTCGATGGCGAAGATGTTCGCGGGGTTCGCCATGGCCACCTGGAGGCGGCGGCCCGTCTTCGAGATCGGGACGACCTGGAATTTGTTGGCGACGTCCGACGGGATGATCTTCACCACGCTCGGATCGGGCATGTAGTTCGAGAGGTCGATGGACGCGACGCCGTAGAGGTCGCCCAGGAATTTCGTCAGGTCGCTCTCGGAGAGCGCGCCGATCTTGATGAGCGCGGCCGTGAGCTGGCCGCCGCCGGCCTTCACCTGCTGCTGAGCCTTTTGGAGGGCTTCGGGCGTGATGAGACGCGCCTCCAGCAGCTTGAGACCGAGGTTGTCTTGCTGCACGTTCGTCCCCCGCGCGGTTCGATCGATCGTGAAGGTGGGAGCCGCGCCGCCGGGCGCGGATATGGCGGGATGCAACTTCGCAAGAGGGATGCCACGGCGCGAAACGGCGGCCGGGCGGAAGCTCGTCGCGCCCAAGCGGGGGCGGGCGACCGAGTTAGCGGGTGGCTCGTTCGAGCCCGACGCGCGCCGGAGGATGCAGGCGGCACGCCCCGTTGCGGTTTGCGGCGGTCAGTTTGCGATCGGCGACCCCGAATCGCCCGGCGTCGCGCGGAAGTAGGGCCGAAGCCGCTCCACCGTCCGGGGCCCGATCCCCTTCACGCGCGCCAGGCCCTCCGGCCCTCCGAACGGGCCGCGGGCGGCACGGTCCGCCACGATGCGCGCCGCGAGCGCCGGTCCGATCCCGGGGAGCCGCTCCCAGTCGGCCGCGGAGGCCCGGTCGGGGTCGAGCGCGCCGAAGGCCGGCGCGAGCGGCCGCCGGGGCGAGTCGCCGCGCGCTTCCCCCCGCCCGCGCGGGCCGTCCCCGTCCTCGTGCGGCGGCGACCCCGCGCGCGCGGCTTCGGTGGGTCCGGCGTCCCCGCGCCGCTCGGCGTCGAGACGGGACGCTTCGGCGGCGGCGCGGACCTGGTCTACGAGCGTCGGCCGCTCCGGAGCGATCCACGCGCGATACGCGGATCCCGCGAGCAGCGAGACGAGGACGAAGACGAGCACGGCGCGCGCCTCGCGACCGCCCATGATTCCCTCCTCCGCGGCCGGCGGGCCGCGGGCGTGACGTCAGTCGAGGAGGTGCCAGATCACGCCGAATCGGAAGCGGCGCCCCGGCAAGGGCACCCCTTCGTCCGCCGCGATGTCGTAGACGCCGCTGGGGGGGCGGCGATCGAGGAGATCCTCCATTCGGAGGAAGAGGCCCGCTTCGGTGAAGTCGGCCCGCAGCGACGCGTCCACCGTCGCGATCGCGGGGGCGCGGATCGCGCCGTCCCGAGCGCCCGCGAGGTGCGCCTCCCCGCCGAGCCGGAGCGGCAGATCGCCGCCGAAGAGGGTCGCCTTCAGGTC
>DATIQI010000072.1:0-3509 GCA_035470985.1 Acidobacteriota bacterium | reverse complement strand
GGGGGGCGCCCCCCGCCACCTGCGCGACGAGCACCCACGGGTGAGGCGGGCCGTAGGGATTGGCCACGCTGAAGACGAGGCGCGCGATGGCGCCGACCCAGGCGCCCCACGCCGGCCCGACGAGGATGCCCGAGAGGACGGTGGCCGCCGAGAAGAGCTCCACGAAGAAGAGAAACGGAAACAGGACCATTTTGGCGTAGCCGCAGGCGACGGTGAACGCGATGAGGGAGGCGCTACGAACGACGGTGCGCATGGGGGGTGAACGCGTCGGACCGTATCAGATGCGCGGCCCCGAGGCCACGCCGAATTCGCCGGGCTAGGGGCGCGCGCGGAGGGATCGGCGGGCGCGGAGCGCCTCGTCGAGCGGCTCGAGGATCGTGTCGGGCACGGGCACCGAGCCGATCCGGACGCCGGGGGTTCGTTCGCCGTGATAGTCGGAACCGCCGGTCATGAGGAGCCCGAAGCGCTTCGCCATGTCGCGATACCGGTTCACCGCCGAGGCGTCGTGCTTCGTGTGCCAGACCTCGATGCCGTCGAGTCCGCACTTGGTCCAGCCCGGGATCAGGTGATCGCGATTCAGCGTCCCCGGATGGGCGAGGACCGTGACGCCGCCCGCTTCGTGCACGATCTCGGCCGCCTGGTCGAGCGGGACGGTCTGCTTCGGCACGTAGGCGCGCGCGTGATGCCCCAGGTAGCTCTGGAAGGCCTCGTTCAGCGTGTCGACGATCCCCTCGCGAAGGAGCGCTTCGGCGACGTGGGGGCGCCCGAGGGCGCCGCCGCCGGCGATCGCCTCGACGTCGTCGAGCGAGATTCGAATCCCCAGCCCCTTCAGACGCGCGAGGATCTTCCGCGCGCGCTCGCGCCGGGCGTCGCGCCAGCGCTGGATCGCGGCCAGCATGCCGGGATCCTCGGGATCGAAGCCGTACGCGAGCACGTGGACGTCGAGGCCGTGCTCGTTCACGGAGAGCTCCACGCCCGGAATGACGCGGATCCCCTCGGCCGCGCCCAGTTCCCGGACGACGGGAATGCCGTCGAGCGCGTCGTGGTCGGTCAGGGCAAGGACCTCCACGCCCTGGCGCGCCGCGAGGGAGGCGATCGCTTCGGGGGCATCGGAACCGTCGGAGGCGGTGGAGTGGAGATGGAGATCGAGCTTCAACCCGCTCATGCGCGGTCCCGCGACCCGGAGAGGCGCTGCTTCAGCTCCCGGACCTTGGCCGCCACGTGCAGGAAGTCGACGTCGAGCAGGTGGACCTCCTCGAAGTGCTGCAACGCGCGATCGAGATTCCCGAGCCGTTCGTGGGCCATGCCCAGATTGTACCGGATGCTGATCGTTTCGTCCGGTCCGTGTCCGGGCAGCTCCAGGGCCCGGGTCAGCTCCCGGACCGCCTCCCCGGCCTCGTTCTTCTCGAGGAAACAGAGGGCGATCATCTCCAGGCACTTCAGCTCCATCGGGCCGCCCTTCTGGGCGATCCGGAATTCCGAGATGGCCTCGTCGTGGAGCCCCATCTCCATGTAGGCCATGCCGAGATCGTAGTGGCTCTCGTGGTCCTCGCCGGAGATCGAGTTCTGAACGCCCTGCTTGAACTCGTCGATGATCTCCTCGAGGTCGATGAGGCCGTCGGAGTTGATGGGCGACTCGTCGCGAACGCGGACCGAGGCCGCCGGCTTCGGCACGTCGATGGAGTCGAAGTCGACGCCCGGCGCCGCCGCGGCCGCCCCGTGCATCATGGCGTCGAGGCGCTGCACGCGCCCGCGGGCCCGGTCGTTGTCGTGATCGAGCTCCAGCACGCGCAGGTACTCGGCGCGCGCCAGCGCCCACTCCTCCTGCGTGAGGTAGAGCTCGGCCAGATCGAAGCGGGCGCCCGCCTCCGCCTGGCGGTCGTCGGACTGCGCCGTGATGTCCACGCGGCGGCGGAGCGCGGCCTCGTGCTGCGGCGCGATCTGGAGGAGCGAGCCGAGGTGCGCCCGGGCGCTCGCGACGTCGCCGCGGTAGAAGGCGAGCTCCGCGGCCTTCCAGTACTCCTCCACGGCCGACGCCTTGTCCCCCGACCGGAGATACGACGCCGCCTGCTCCTCGTGCGTCGGCGGGACCGGCTCGGCCGGGGCCGCGGGCGCGACGGGCTCGGGCGGCGCGACGGGGGCGGCGGACCGCGGCGGGACGACCGCGGCGTCCGGCGGCGCGCGTTCCGGCCGGGGTTCGGAAGGAGGCTCCGGCGCCGCGCGGACGACCATCGGTTCCGGCGGGTCCTCCACGTCCGCGGCGTGGCTCGCGAACGAGGGACCGTCCGGCGCGCGCTCCGCGGCGGGTTCGTACGACGGCCCGTCCGGCTCGGCCTCGTCCGCGGGCGGGCGCTCGAGCGACACGACGCCCGGTTCGATGAACGAGCCCCGATGGGACCGGTGCGTCGGCGCGGGAGGCGGATACCCGTTCGCGGAAGGCTCGGCCGGCCCCCGATGCGACGCCACGGACTCGTCGCCGACGCCGCGAACGATCCCGAGATCGTCGTCGCCCGCGACCGGAGCGCCGTGGCGGTCCGAATACGCGGCGTCTCCGTCCGATTCGGGAGCGATCGAGGGGGCCAGCGTGTTGGCGCGGTCGCGCAGCTCGCGCGCGCTGCTCGAGCGGCCGGCCTGTTCCGCTCGTTCGGCGCGGCGCACGAGTTCCTTCCCGCCGCGTTCCGGCTGGTCGGCGCGCGTCGCGATCTCGACGTACTTCTCGGAGAGCTCTTCGTTGTCCGGCGAGAGCGAGAGGACGAGATCGAGCGCGCTGAGCGCCGCGTCGTGCTCCTGGCGGCGGATGGAGCCCTCGGCGTACTCGAGGTAGTGGAGCTGGGCGTCGCCGTAGAGCCCTTCCTTGGCGTAGAGGTCGCCCAGGGTTCGGTGGATCTGGAGATCCTCCTTCGAGATGCGGAGGATCTTCTTGCAGACCGCGATGGCGTTCTTGAAGAGCTCCGCCCGGCCGTACTCGTCCACGGCCTGACGGTAGCGGCGCACGGCCTCCTGCATGGAGCCGCGCTTCGCCAGGAGGTCCGCGACCAGAATGAAGTCGTACGGGTCCTTGTCGCCGCTGGCGAAGAGTTTGTCGAACTCCGCGAGCGCGGCGTCGATCTGACCCTTCTGGATCAGCGTCTGGGCCTTCTTCTTGATCGCGAGATTGCGGTCCACGCTGCCTCGTTCGCTCCCTCGAAGTCCCTACGTTCCGGCCGCGACGGCCATCCGCGCCCGCACCCGATCCACGATCCCCGCATGCAGCGCGGCGGCCCGCTCGGTCGCCGCCTTCGTCCGCGCCTCGAGTTCGGCGCGATCCCCGGCCGGCACCGAAGGCAGGTTGATCGCCACGTTCAGCGCCGCGCCCTCGGCCCCCCCTCGGGCCATCCAGGCCGCCACGCCCGCGTCGCTCACCGCGTTCTGGTTCCCCACCTCCGCGACCGCCACCGCCAGCTCGAGCGCGCGCACGCACGTCTCGGCCGTCCTCAGCGGCACCGCCGCCGCGTTCCGCGCGGCGTCGG